>NZ_UETR01000011.1:0-139114 GCF_900491745.1 Candidatus Amarolinea aalborgensis
CGTGCTGTGACCGCTGCGGCTGTTCCCACAACCAGGTGCGGTTGGTGAAGATGCAGCCGCAGCGGTCGGTGTCTGCGTCGCGGGACGCACCCCCAACCGCAACGGTTGGGGGTGCTGGTGTGCGCGTTGCCTACGTGTGGACTACGGTGATGGATGGCAGATCAGGAGCGCGGCATCGTCAAGGACCGTACGGCTGATGCCGCCCGTGCCGTTGTTGTAGGTGCCGAACTGCAGGCGCAGCGTCTGACCCGCATACGGAGTCAGGTCGAGGGATGTGACCTCTCGCCAGGTTGGGTTGTTGATGCGCTCGGTCAGCAACCAGACGAGACTGCCGTCGCTGCGGATGGCGAGGACATAGAAGAAATCGGTGAGCAGCGGCGCCGACGGGACATCGCTGGCGTCGTGGCTTAGAAAGTGCTGAAGTTCCACCTCGTTGCGCGGCAGCATCTGCGGATCGGGCGGCGCTGCGGTCGCCTGGCCGCTGGCGCCGTCACCCCACACGTTGTAGCGCCAGAAGCGCACCTCTGACCTCCCCATCCCTGCCACGACCACGGCCTGTTCGACGGGCGAGTAGCTCTCGACGTTGGCGCCGCCCTGCGCGATGCCTGTGCGCATGGCGCGGCTGCCGCTGTGCACCGGTGATGTCACATAGGCGGCCAGCACCGGATTGGGGCGGATGACCCACGCCTCGTTGGTCTCGAAGCCGCCGTTCACCAGCATGTTGGAGCAGTCGGAGGGTGTGGGCGTCGCCGTGGGCGTTGGCGTCGGGCTGGCGCCGGCCGGCGGCGTCGGTGTGGGCGTAGCGTAGCCGAAGTAGACGTAGAACGCCCCGTCTGGGCTGTTCAGCCACACGCCATTGCTGCCGTCGGTCAGCAGGCCATCCACCGGCTGATTATCCCAGCTGTAGCCGCTGATCTTTTGCCATGTCTGGCCGTAGTTGAAGCCCTCGTACAGCCCGGCCGCCGTGCCCACATACAGGCGGCTGGGATCGTCCAGGCGATTGATGATCTCGAGCAGGCCATAGGTCTCTCGACCTGGCGCCCAGAGTATATTCTCCAGGCCTGCGGTGAAGCGCTGCCAGGCGCCGCCGCCGTTCAGGCTGCGCCAGACGCCGTTCGGCTCCACGAAATAGACGCGGCTGGGATGGGTGGGATCCACCCACACATCAGTAACTCCCCAGATGTCGTCATACAGCGGAGTCACCTGCTGCCAGGTCTGGCCGCCATTGGTGCTGCGGGCCACCATGCCGCCGCCGCCTTCACTGATGCCGCTGGCGTAGACCGTGGTCCAGCTCGGATCAATCGGCGCGATGTCCGACACGAAGTAGGCCCGCCAGAGGTCGGAGTCCTGGTGCTGCCAGGTGGCTCCACCATCGTTCGTCAGGTAGACGCCATCGCAGCCAAAGGCGTAGACCTTATTGATGTTGGTCGGGTGGGCCACGACCGGCTGCAAGTTGAGTCCGGCCGGCGCTTCAGCCCACGTACGGCCGCCGTCTGTGCTCTTGTACATCGGCTCATCGGGCCCACCGGCCAGGCAGCGCGGCGTCAGCCCAGACCAGATTACGCTGGAATTGGCCGGGCTGAAGACGAATTTCGGCCGCGGCGCGGCGTTGTTGACCAGGGTCCAATCGTTGTAGCTAATCCTGCGATGCAGCCCCGCGAAGCTGGTGGCGTAGCGGTCTTGCGTGCGATAGTCAGCGATCTGACGAATGGCGGGATAGCCATTGACGATCAGTTGATACTGGTTGCTGGGCGGTGGGGGTGGGCCTGGCGGCAGGCTGAGCGTATGCCAGGTGGCGCCCTCATCGTCGCTGCGCACCAACTGCGTGCTCCAGTCGCCGGTGTCGGTCAGGTTGACGTAGAGCGCGGCGCCCTGCGGCCCCCAACCGACGGCCAGCGGAACCACCGACTTGTTGGCGCCAAAGTCGTGCACGAGCTGCCACTGCACATCCTCAGGCGTCGGCGTGTTGGCGTTGAGGCTGCGCCAGAGCTTACCGGGGCTGCGGCTGCCCATGTACAACGCGTTGGCGCCGTTGTCGAAGGCCAGACCGGTATTCACGTAATAGCCCATGGTGGGCAGCGGCAGCCAGCGCCAGTTGCCCGCGTTGGTGCCGCGGTACAGGATTCCACCGCCGTATTTGGTGGAGGTGGTCAGGTACAGCGTATTGGGATCGTCCGGATCAATAATGATGGGGTTGGCTGCGGTCCAGCCGCTGAGGTCGCCGCTGGCTGCGCGCCAGATCTGCCCGCCGTCGTCGCTCTTGATCACCATCACACCGCCGCCGAAGTCGTGACCCCAGTTGGGCGCGGCCCAGAGCGTGGTAGGCCGGCTGTACTCCACCGACAGCGCGTGGGTGTGCACGGTGTGCAGCATCTGCCACTGGCCGTTGGCGTTGGTGCGGAACAGCCCGGCCTCCGTGCCCAGGTAGAGCGTGCTGGGGTTGGCGTAGTCCATGCCCAGGCCAGCCCGGCCCACGGCCGGCGGCACGCCTTGCGGCGCCGGCTGCCAGCTCTCACCGCGGTCTGCGCTGACCAGCAGCAGTTGGCTGTTGGTCAGCGCATACACCAGACCTGGCTCGCCGGGCGCCACGACCAACTCGCGCACACTGGCGGGGAAGACCGCGCCGGTTGGGGTGGGCGTGGGGGTGCGTGAGGGAGTGGCCGTGGCCGTATGCTGCACGGTAGGCGTTGGCGTTGCGGTCGGCTGAACAGCAGGCACGTTGTACTGGAGCCGGGGCAAGTAAAGCCAGGACGTCCACGGCGGAGCCGGCCGGCCATCGGGGGGAGGCGTCAGCATGAACCAGGGGTCTGGGGGAGGGACGGTGCGCCCCAGGCTCGCCGAAGCCACACTCGCGAGCACGAGCAGGGCCAACAGCGCGCCGCCGATGAGCATTAGTGATTTGGATCTCATGCTATCCTCCTGCGCAAGGGGAATTGCTGCCGCCAGTTGCCCAGCCAGGCGCCGGCAATCTGGCTGCGGGCATGACGACCTCGGCGCTGCCCAGGTCGTCTGCTTTCCCATTGTGATGACGCAGGCCGTCCTCAGGCGATGTGGTGACATTATGACCAGGCGCGCGCCAGGTCGCGGTGCTCGTATGAGCCGAGGCCGTCGCCCGCACGGAGGTGAATCCTGACCGCCGCATCTCGTCCATCCATTATCTCCCGCCCCGGCCATTTGGGCCGCAGATACGCCGATGTTATAATCACGCGACGCCGCCCCTGGCTGCACGATGCCGGCGGCGCTGAACCTGTTGTTGCGAGAATGAGTCCTATGCCTATCAAATCTGCTGTGAATCACCGCCGCGCCTGGGGCCTTCCCTGGCTGCTGATTGCGATCCTGTTGCTGACGAGCTGCGGTCAGCCCAACGCCGAACCTTCTCCGACCCCGACCAAAACGCCGAAGGCGCCGGCGGCCCAGGCCACCGACGCGCCCAAAGAGACGGCGCCGACCGCGACGCCGGCGCTGCTGCCCAGCGACACGCCAGTGTTGCCGACAGACACTCCGGTCCCTCCCACCCAGACGCCCACCAACACACCGCTGCCCAGCGGCTATCTCGATCCAGCCAAAGATCCGAACCTGGCGCCTTTCACCGGCCTGCCGCTAACTGACGCGGCCGTGCGCGACCGGCGGCCCCTGGCGATCAAGGTGGCGAATACCGAAAACGTGCGGCCGCAAAACGGCCTGAGCAAGGCGGACGTGGTGATCGAGCAGCGCGTCGAGTACAACCTGACCCGGTTTACGGTGATTTACTACAGCCAGGGCGCGGAGCGCGTCGGCTCGATTCGCAGCGCGCGCCTGCCCGACCTGGAATGGCCGGCGGTGTTCGACGCCGTGCTGTGCTTCTCCGGCGGCGTCGAGCCGGTGCGCCAGAAGCTGTACGCTTCGGATTTTGCCGATCGCATCCTGGAACAGGCGCGCAACGGCAGCGCCTACTTCCGCGATCCCAAGATCGCCGTGCCGAACAATCTCTTTGCCAGCACCACCACCCTGTGGAACGTGGCTGCGGCGCGCGGCTGGAACAAGCGCCCACAGCCGGCGCTGGGCTGGGTTTTCAGCGTCAGCCCGCCGGCCAGCGGTCGCGGCGTATCCAGCCTCAAGATTCCCTATCCCACGGGCAGCGATCGCGTGGAGTGGCGCTATGACGCGGGCAGCGGCCGTTGGCTGCGCTGGCAAGGGGGTGTGGGGCAAACTGATGCCACCACCGGCGCGCAGTTGACCAGCGCGAATGTCGTGGTCATGGCGGCCAATCATGTGCCGACCCTGATTTTGGAGCATGACACGGTGGATCGCGGCGTCAACCGCTCGATTGAGATCCAGGTGTGGGGCGAAGGTCCGGCCACGGTGTACCGGGACGGCCAGGCCTACCAGGGCAAATGGATCCGCAGCGGTCGCCAGGATCCCTTGCGCTTCGTGGACGCCAACGGCAACCTGATCCCGCTCAAGCCGGGCAATACCTGGCTAGAGTTGATCCCGCTCGACATGGCGGTGACGGCGCAGTAGGGAGACCAGAGACCAGAGATCGGAGATCAGAGATTGGGTGGTGGGGGTGTTGATGGGAAGAAGGATCAGATGAGGAAGCAGGTTGATTTGGGGAAGAGAAGAGAAACGGAGGTGAGGATGCGACGGCTGTGGGGTGTAGCGCGGGTGTTGATGGGAGTGATTGTGTTGTTGACCGGTGTGGTCGGGCCAGCCAGGGCGGCGACGACGCCAGCCGATGGCGCGGTCGCGCCGTTCACGGGGCTGCCGGTGCGCGATTCGAAAATTCTGTCTCGGCGGCCGCTGGCGATCAAGGTGGCAAATACCGCGAATGTACGACCGCAAGGCGGGCTGAGCAAGGCCGATGTGGTGATCGAGCAGCGCGTTGAGTACAACCTGACGCGCATGACGGCTATTTTCCACAGCCAGGGCGCGGAGCGCGTCGGTTCGATCCGCAGCGCGCGCCTGCCTGACCTGGAATGGCCGGTGATTTTCGATGCCGTGCTCTGCTTCTCTGGCGCTTCTACCGAAGTGCGCAAGATGCTGTACGAATCGGACTTCAAGGATCGTCTTTTGGAGCAGGCGCTCAATGGCCCGGCCTATTTCCGCGACCCCAAGCGCGCCGTGCCGCACAATTTGTACGCCAGCACGACTACGCTGTGGAATGTCGCGCAGAAGCGCGGTTGGAACAAGGCGCCGGAGCCGCGGCTTGGTTGGGTGTTCGACGCCAGCGCGCCGGCCGGCGGCAGCGCAGTCGCCAAGCTCAAGATTCCTTACCCCACGCCCAGCGATCGCGTCGAATGGCGCTACGATCTGGCAACAACCCGTTGGTTGCGCTGGCAGGGGAACGTGGTTCACAAAGATGCGGCTACCAACACGCAGTTGACTGCGGCCAATGTGGTGGTGATGACGGCTGTGCATGTGGCAACGCCAATCCTGGAGCATGGCACGGTGGATGTGGGCATCAATCGCTCGATCGAAATTCAGCTGTGGGGCGAAGGCGCGTTGACTGTCTACCGCGATGGCAAGGCCTACCCCGGCAAATGGGTGCGCGCAGATCGCCAGGCGCCTTTGACGTTCCTCGACGCCAACGGTCAGGTCATTCCGCTGCGACCCGGCAATACCTGGATCGAGGTCGTAACGCCCGAGATGAAGGTAACCGCACAGTAAGAAAGAAGAGTCCATGCCTGACGACATTCACAGCGACCCCTTGCCGGACCTGACCGCGCTTTCTGCGGCCGTGCGCGCGTACATCGAGACGCTGCAGGCCGAAAATCGCAGCCTGCGCGCGGAGCTGGAGCAGGTCAGGGGCGTGCGCCGCCCCGCGCCGCCCGCCGCGCCGCGCGCCAGCGCGCCGCGGTCGCCCGCGGCGGAGCGGGGCGAGCCCGAGCCGCTCAATCTACCGGCCGTTCAATATCCGCCGGACACGATGCTCATCAGCCTCAGCGGCCAGGGCATGCTCAAGCGCACGCCGCTCAACGCGTATGGAAAACAGCGCCGGGGCGGCATGGGCGTCTACGACATCAAGCTCAAGGACGACGACGCGCCCGCGTTTCTGCTGACTGCGCTGGCGAGTGAGACGCTGGTGGTGGTGACGACACGCTGCCGCACCTTCCGCGTCCCCGTAAACACCCTGCGCCTGGGCGATGTACGCGACCGGGGCGACAGCCTGGCCGAGCGCCTGCGCCTGACCGAGGGCGAGAAGATCGGCGCGGTGCTGGCGGTGAATGATGCCAACGAAAGCGACCGCCCCTGGGTGCTGCTGGGCGCGGCCACGGGCGTCGTGCGCCGCCTTCGCCGTAACGTCATCGGCCCTAACCTGGCTGACGGGACCATTTTGTACGATCCGAAGGATGGCGGCGCGCCGACCGTCATGTGCCTGAGCCGCGGCGATGGCGATCTCTTCCTGGCGAGCAACACAGGCCTGGGCATCCGTTTCGAGGAGAAACTGGTGTCGCACCGGGGTACGCGCGGTATGCGGTTGACGCCGCAAGAACGACTGGTGGGCCTGACGCCGCTGCCGGCTGACGGCAGCGTGCTCCTGGTCAGCGCGGATGGGCAGGGCGTACGCCGGCCGATGGAGAGCTTTGCCGCCAGCAAAACCGTGGGCGGTCAGGGCAAAATTGCCATCAAGACCGATAACCTGGTGGCCGCGCTGTCGGTCAGCGATGCGGATGAGGTGTTGTGCATCAGCGCGTTTGCCAAGCTGATTCGCTTCGACGCCGCGGAGGTGCCGCCGCGCACCAGCGTGGCGCAAGGCGTCAATGTGATGGAACTGCGCGGTGATCGCGTGGCCGCCGCAACCGTCAGCACACCGCCTGGTTAGCGCAATTGAAATCGCGTCTGATGGGCGCACCGCCTGGCGTCTACCTGCGTAGACGCGATGCCGGTCGGCTTGCGCCGACCTTGCGGTGGAACGCTCTTTCAGTTCGAATTCATTCGGCGGCTGCAGTCGGCGTGGGATGCCTGAGCAGTTACCGATGCGCCAGGAAATGTCTTGCACGGAGGTATGATCAACATGAGTGACATCAGTATTGCGCAGGCCGTGGAGGCGTTCACACACGTCACGCAGGGCGCTTCGGCCGCTGACCTGGAACGACCCTGGGTGTGGGGGGCGTACGACGAGGAAGGTGTGCGCTTTGCCTTCTTTCGTACTTACGAAGAGCTGCGTGAACTGGCGGTGCGCTTGCTGACGGCTCGCGTTGCCGCTGGTTCCCCGCCCACGGCTGGCCAGCGCATCCTGGCCCTCTACCATCTGGCCCAACGTGATCTCGAGGCCGCGCTGCTGGGCGTCTCACCCGCCCTGGCGACCCGGCCGCCCGCGCCCGGCGAGTGGTCGGTGCACCAAGCCCTGGCTCACATGGCCCAGGCCACGATTGGTTTCTACGCCGTGGTGCGCTATACGCTGGACAGTCGACGCGACGGCATAGAACAGCCGCCGGAAATGACCGACGAGACGTGGGAAGCTGCCGTGGGCGCAAGCGATGCCGCGCTGCTGGCGCAGCTTGGGGGTGAGTTTGCTGATCTGCTGGCGTTTGCTGCCCAGTGGCACGACCGGGTGCTGGCTGAATTTGCCGATGTGACGGAAGAAGAGCTGGCCTGGCCGTCGCGTTATTGGGAAGGGTACGACCTGCCGCTGCGCTTTCGCCTGCACCGCTTCGATGCCCATCTGCGCCAGCATACGATCCAGGTAGACAAGACTCTGCTGGCCCTGGGGCACGCGCCCACGGAAGCCCGGCGCCTGCTGCGCTTGATCTACGCCGCGCTGGCTGAGGTTGAAGGTGCTTTGATTGGCGCCGCGGGCGTGGGCGATGCGCTTGTGCGGCACGCGGCGGCTTCTATCGCCGCGCGCAGCGAGGAGATCGCCGTAATCCTCAAGTCATCAGGCGACTGAGGCTTCGTCGTGAGCTCAGCCGAACGGTCGCGGCCACGGCTGCCACAGAGAATGAATGATGTCTGACAATCATGCACAACCCATGACCGCGGAAGCTCTGCAGCGTTTCCTGGTCGGTGAATTTCCCCAAACTACGCTTCAGATCGAAGCCGTGGGCGAGGGCAAGGCGCGCATCCGCCAGCCCATCGGGCCGCGCCATCTACGCCCCGGCGGCACTGTCTCCGGGCCGACGCTCATGACCGTGGCTGACACAGCCATGTACATGGCGCTGCTGGGCGAGATCGGCCTGCAGCCGCTGGCGGTAACGGTCAGCCTGAATATCAACTTCCTGCGCCGACCGGTCGCTGGGCATGACATCATTGGCGAGGCGCGGCTGCTCAAGCGCGGGCGCCGCCTGGCCGTGGGCGAAGTCCTCATCTACTCGGGGGATGATCCCGACGCCGTGGCGCACGCGACCGTGACTTACGCGATTCCCTACGCCATTTGACCGTTATTGCAAAGCGCCCGTATCTGAGGATGCGGGCGCCTCGATCGCTCACTTCTTTCGTAGGTCACATCTCCGGTATGACAATCGCACTCACAGCATGAGCTCTCATCGTAGGTCACATCTCCGGTGTGACAATCGCACCCAGGGCACGGCTTTCTTCAAAGCTCAAGTCGTCGCTGTGACGTCGCACGTCACAGCGGAGCTGTGACCTACAATCCGTCAATTCAGTGTGACGTCGCACGTCACAGCTCCGCTGCGACCTACAACTATCCCGTTTAATCTGCGTGTTTCTGCGACCATCTGCGTCCTACCTCGAAATCCCACTCGCGGTTACAAGTTCTTTCGTAGGTCACATCTCCGGTGTGACAATCGCACCCACGGCATGGCTTTCTTCAAAGCTCAAGTCATCGCTGTGACGTCGCACGTCACAGCGGAGCTGTGACCTACAATCCGTCAATTCAGTGTGACGGCGCACGTCACAGCGGAGCTGTGACCTACAACTATCCCGTTTAATCTGCGTGTTTCTGCGACCATCTGCGTCCTACCTCGAAATCGCACTCACGGCACGAGCTTTTTTCGCCGGTCACATCTCCGGTGTGACAATCGCACCCACGGCATGGCTTTCTTCAAAGCTCAAGTCATCGCTGTGACGTCGCACGTCACAGCTCCGCTGCGACCTACAACTATCCCGTTTAATCTGCGTGTTTCTGCGACCATCTGCGTCCTACCTCGAAATCCCACTCGCGGTTACAAGTTCTTTCGTAGGTCACATCTCCGGTGTGACAATCGTACCCACGGCACGGCTTTCTTCAAAGCTCAAGTCATCGGTGTGACGTGCGACGTCACAGCAGAGCTGTGACCTACAATCCGTCAATTCAGTGTGACGGCGCACGTCACAGCGGAGCTGTGACCTACGATTAGACACGACTTGTCTCATCGGTCACATCTCCGGCGTGGGAATCACACGTCACCGCGGAGCTGTAACCTACGACCGCCAGGCGGTGATGCTGAAGCCGAAGCCTTTGGGGGTCATGGACGGCAGATAGGCCTTCTTCAGCCGATAGTTGGCCGGATCGAGGGCAAGCTCGGCATGATGCAGCAGCGTCGCGATGACGAGCATAATCTGAACTTCGGCCAGACCGGCGCCCAGGCATGTGTGGGGACCAGAACCAAAGGGGGCAAAGACGCCCCGTTTCTTGTGCTCAAGGCGCGGCTCGCTATAGCGCGTGATGTCGAATCGGTAAGGATCGGCGTAGAACTGCGGGGCGAAATGGGGCGCCGCATTCGCCACCATGAAATGTTCGCCCTTGGGGATCACGTAACCGGCAAACTCGAAGTCGCGGGCTGTGATGCGCGGCAGGACGCCGGCAATGGGATACAGGCGCAGCGTTTCCAGCGCGGTGGCGTGCAGCGTGGGCATGGCACGTAAGCTGTCCGCGGCCGGTGTGCCCTGCGCAAACGCTTGATCGGCTTCGGCGCGGACGCGCGCCAGGATGTCCGGATGCTTCAGCAGCTCATAGAGCATGAACGAAGAGACATTGGCGACCGTGTCGAGGCCAGCGAAGTAGGCCACGAGGGTCAGGAAGAGGGCTTCGTCATGGTTGAGGAATTCCGGGTCCTGCTGACTGGTATCAGCGAGATTGTCCAGGAAGTTGTCTTCAGCCGCGACAGGACGGTTGGCTTGCCGATCCGTGAACACCGTGGTGGCAAACTCCTTGACGCGTGCGCGCGCCTGACGATAGGCAGGTTGGCTGATCTTGCTTACTGGTTTTGAACGCGAGATGAAGACTTCCATCATCGTATTCCACCACAGCACGATGTCGTCAAATTGATCGCCCGGCACACGTCCGTTGCTCAAGAGACCCAGGACGTCCGCGGTCATGCGCTGCATGAAGTAGACGCCTGGGATACGGGCGCCAACCGTGTAACGGCGCAGAGACTCAACGACCACGTCGGTGACCATCGGGATGTGAGTGACCAACGCTTCACGTGAGAAGCTTTGGCGTAAGAGTCGTCGCATGCGGGCATGTTCGGGGCCATCCACCATTGTCAGGGTTCTGCGGCCGCCGAAATCGCGCACGACAGGTTCCCAAATATCCCAGGCTGTGAAGGCGTCTGGCTGTGTCGCCATGGCAATGTTGATCTCAGGCCCGGCCAGCACCTTGAACTCGCGCCCCAAGGCGCGCACGCGGAAGGCATTGCCCAACTGGCGATACTGGGTGTAGAAAAAATCCTGTGCATCTTGCGCCAGCGCAAGGATGCTGCCCACGAAAGGCAGGCCCGGCGCCAAAGGCGGGATGTTTGACGTAGTAGACGTTGTCATAGGTTTCCTTAGCATTTCGTTGCTTGTTGGAACGCAAGGCAGCAGCGGATCGCGCCGGCGCGCCTGGCGTTCCCATCAGGGGTTAGTCGGGGGCATCGTCAGGCTTCCAACAGCAGTGCCTCCGGGTCTTCGATCAACTGCTTGACCTTGACCAGGAACTGCACCGCCTCGCGGCCGTCCACCAGGCGGTGATCGTAGCTGAGCGCCAGGTACATCATCGGCCGAATGACGATCTGACCGTTGACGACGACCGGCCGCGACTCGATCTTGTGCATGCCCAGGATGCCAACCTGGGGGGCATTGAGGATAGGCGTGCTCAACAACGAACCGAAGACGCCGCCGTTGGTGATGGTAAACGTGCCGCCTCGCAGATCGTCCAGCGTGAGCGTGCCCTGGTCAACCTTCTGCGCAAACGCCTTGATGGCCTGCTCGATTTGGGCAAAGGTCATGCGGTCGGCATCGCGCAGCACCGGCACCACCAGGCCTTCGGCCGCGCCAATCGCCACGCCAATGTCATAGTAGTGCTTGGTGACAATCTCATCGCCCTCGATTTCCGCGTTGAGCCGCGGAAAGGCCTTCAGCGCGGCGATGACCGCTTTGGTGAAGAAGGACATGAAGCCCAGGCCGATGCCATGCTGTTCCTTGAACGACTCTTTGCGCCGGCTGCGAATGTCCATCACGGCGCTCATGTCCACCTCGTTGAAGGTGGTTAGCATCGCGGCCGTATGCTGCGCTTCCACCAGGCGTCGGGCGATCGTCTGGCGCCGGCGGCTCATACGCACGCGCTCCACGGAGCGGCCAGCATCGGCGCTGACGACTGTGGGCGCGGCGGTTGTGGGCGGTGGCGGCGGCGGCATGACCGGAGCCGTGGGTTGTTCCTCTTTGGGCTGGCCCGCAAAGCCTTGCACATCAGCCTTGGTCACACGCCCGCCGGGGCCAGTGCCGGGCACACGACTGACATCCACCCCCGCCTCTTGCGCCACGCGCCGGGCCACGGGCGTGGCTTTGTCATCCGCGCGGAGCGCGGCCGGCGGGGCGGCGGGCGCTGCAGCCGCTCTGCTCTCGCCTGCCAGGTTCAACATGCCAAGCACTTGCCCCACCTGGACATCCGCGCCTTGCGGTTGAGCGATCTGTGCCAGCACCCCGGCCTGTTCCGCACCCACCTCCAGGTCAACTTTGTCCGTTTCCAGACGCACCAGCGCCTCGCCCACGGCCACGGCATCGCCTTCCTTCTTCAGCCATTCTGCCACCGTCGCCTCGACGACCGACTCGCCCAGGCTGGGCACAACGATATTGATTGCCATTCGATCTCTCCCTGGTGGCGCCCCGCCGTCACCCGTTGTTCGGTTTAGCCGTCAAGCAGCGCTGGCGCCGGCTCTTGGGCGATAAGTTGTTCTACCCACTGTTTTTGCTCCGGCGTCTCAGGCGCCGGACAACCGCGGCTCATCTCAATCTGCCGAAATGCTTGTTCAACCCCAACGCCGGCATTCACTAGCAGCGCCGCGGCGAGCAGCGCTGAACGCCCAACCCCTTGCCGACAATGAATGGCGACGTTTTTACCTTGTGTCAACAGGCTCGTCAGCCTACCAACCAGTTCTTGTGCGTCCCATCGCCTTGATGGTACACCGCGATCAACAATGGGGAATGAGATAAACAGGAGTCCTTGTTCTGTGATCGTGGTGGCTTCATTCGTTAAGCCTAATTCTTGGTTCTCCTGGCGTGTGAGCAAAGAAACCACAACATCAATTCCTCTTTGTCGCCAGCGCAGAACCTCATCTGCAAGCCACTCACCGCCACGCGGTCGAGCCACAATCGCGAGTCGTCCTGCCCACGGTCCTTCAATTGCGTAAATGGTTTTCACCGTTTGTCACCTTCTGGGGACAATTTCGCGCGGCAACTGATCCACGTCAATACCACGTTCCCGCAGCACTTGAATGCGATGATGCCCATCCAGAATAGTGCCATCGGCTCTGGTTTTGAGTGCTCCTGGATGCCCAGGTAACAAAGACGTGATAAGTTCTTCTGTTCTCAAACGCCGAAATTGGCCGAGCTTCTGTTGGATCAAGGTCTGTGCGGGATGTAGCGGCTTTAACGGCGGTAAGCTCATGATACAACCTGTTAACCAACTTAGAACATGGTGTTGTCATGGGCCGACGTTGCCGGCACTACCTGCAGCACATCCCAATGCTCGACAATCTTGCCGTTGTCATCCAGACGAAAGATGTCAATACCGGCCCATTCGCGGTCACGATCGCCGGGCCACTCCTGGTAGCAGTGCAGCACCACAAAGTTGCCCTCCGCGATGGCGCGTTTGAAAGTGACGCGCTTGCCGGGATATTCCGCGGCCATGCGCTCGAAATAGGCGATGAACGTCTGCTTGCCGTCAGCGACATGCGGGTTATGCTGAATATAGACCTCACCCGCGTACTGTTGAATCGCGTCGGCGGGCTTGCACTGGTTGAACATCAGGTCGTAGAAGCCCATGACGGCCTGTTTGTTGCGTTCGAGTTGATCGTTCATCAGAGAGCCTTTCACACAGTAATTACCGAACCTGCCTCAAAAACCGGATTCATGATCGGCGGCTAGCGCGCCTGATCTGCGCGCTGCCACCATGCAAAGGTGGCTGCCATCCCCACCACGAAGACCAAAAACACCACCAGGTAGCTGTGCAATGCAATCCTCTCGGCGCCGAGACCAGCCATGCCGCTGGCCAACGCGGGCACCGCCCAGGGAAACCAATCGCCCCACCCCAACACGACGGCGATTTGGGCAAAGACCAGGGTTGACAAAGCCCAGCCCAGGGGAGGCAGATAACCGCGCCCCGCGCTGGCCGCCAGGGCTACGAGCGGCATGAGCTGCATGAGCAGCCAGGCGATCAACAAAAGCGTGCCGCCTGAGGCCCAGGCCAGGCCCAGCGACCAGCCTGGCATGCCGACGGCCGCTCCGACGCCAAGCGCAACCACGAACACCAGCACGGTCAGCCCCAGGGTCCACAGCGCCAGCAGCACGAACTTGGCGCCGACGATGGTCTCACGCCGCGTAGGCAGGGCCAGCAGTTCCTTCACGGTGTGATCGGAAAACTCGCGGCCAAAGACCCAGGCGGTGATAAAGGCAAAGATCATGCCGCCGCCCACGGCCGCACCCTGCGTCAACAGACTCCAAAACGCCGGCCAGTCAGCCGTCCCGCCCACCAACTGCGCCTTGACGCTGATCAGTCCCAGGGCACGCGCCTGCTCCGGGTTCTTCAAGATGATCATGAACAGCCCGCCGATCAGGGGCAAGATCAAGAAACCCGCCGTTGTTCCCCAAGTGACCCGGGAACGGCGCGCTTTGAGCGTCTCCGCCCACAAGGCGGCCAGAAATGCGTTCATACCTCGCCTCGCGTCAGGCGCAGGAAGTAATCTTCGAGATCCTCTTGTTCCACAGCCAGCCTGGTGGGCGGCGTTCCCGCGTTGACGAGGATGGCGGCTACCTCATCCGGCGCTTCGATCGCGCGCATGTCGCTGAGGATCAGACCGCCTGCGCCCGCCTTCACCGCCAGGCCGGCTGCGGTCAGGGCGCCGCGCGCACCTTCCAGGTCGCGCGCTTCGATTTCCAACCGCTGTGCGCGCAAGGCTTCCATTTGGTCAGCCTCGAGTTCCTGGATCAAGCGGCCCTGGTGGATGATGCCGATGCGGGTGGCCAGGCGATCCACCTCGGTCAAGATATGGCTCGACATGAACACGGTCACGCCTTGCTCATGCGCGAGGCTCGCCAACAGGTCGCGGATTTCAACCACGCCCGCAGGGTCAAGCCCGTTCGCAGGCTCATCGAGAATCAACAGCGCAGGCTCGTGCAGCAGCGCGCGCGCCAGGCCGAGGCGCTGCAGATTGCCGGTGGACAGCGCGCCCGCCTTGCGCTGCGCGTACGCAGCAAGGCCCAGGCGCTCGATCACATGGGACGTGGCGCGCACGTCGGCAATTCCGTGCAGGCGGCGGGCGATCTCCAGGTTCTCGGCGACGGTCAACTCGGGATAGGCGGCCGGCTGTTCGACCAGGTGACCGACTTGCCGCCAGGGTCCGCGCCCTTGAGGCCCTACCGGCTGTCCCAGTACAGACACCGAGCCTGCGCTCGGACGGATCATACCCAACAAGGCGCGGATGGTGGTGGTTTTCCCTGCGCCATTCAGCCCCAGGAAGCCGTAAATTTCTCCCGGGCCCACGCGCAGATTGACCGCGTCCACCGCGGTCACGGCGCCGTACGATTTTGACAACCCATGGGTTTCGATGGCGAACGTCACAGCGGTATCTCTCTTAGCTTTTTCGCCCTGTTGGCTGAACTCTCGATGATTCATGCCACGTGCTGAGATGACGCCGTTTCACCCGATGTGTGATAGCGGCTGAAACGCCTGTTCGATCAGTGCGTTTTGGTTGACGACATGCCAGTTGGTAGATCCTTCGGCCGGGCTGGAGGCGCGCGGGCGGCCGAGGTAGCGCAGAGGCCAGCGCTTTTCCAGCAGCTCCTGCAGCCGCGGGCGCGCATACGTCCAGGCGCCCATATTTTCCGGCTCCTCTTGCAGCCACACCACCTCGTGCAGGGCCGGATAACCTTCCAGCAGCGGCCCCAAATCGGCCAGCGGGAACGGATACAACTGCTCGACGCGCACGATCGCGACTTCGGGATGCGCCGGCCGCTGCTTGCTCGTCAGCAGGTCCACAGCCACTTTGCCGCTGCACAGCAGCACCCGGTGGATCGCCTGCGGCTTGGCCTGCGCGTCGTCAATTACCGGCTGCCAATGCCCCTGCGCCAGCGCGGCCAGCGGCGACGCTGTGAGCGGATGGCGCAGGAGGCTCTTGGGCGTCAACACCACCAGCGGCAGGGGATCGGTTTCCAGCAGCGCGGCCTGGCGGCGCAGCAGGTGGAAGTATTGCGCGGCCGTGGTGCAGTTGGCGATGCGTATGTTGGTTTCGGCCGCGGCCTGCAAGAAGCGCTCCACCCGCGCGCTGGAGTGATCCGGGCCTTGCCCTTCGTACGCGTGCGGCAGCAGCAGCACCAACGACGGCGTCTGCCCAAACTTGGCGCGCGCGGAGGTCAGATACTCGTCAATCAGGACCTGCGCGCCGTTGATGAAGTCGCCGTACTGCGCCTCCCAAATCACCAGCCGCCGCGGGTCTTGGATGCTGTAGCCATACTCAAAGCCAATCGTCGCACCTTCCGTCAGCGGGCTGTTGTGAATCTCGAATGAGGCGCGCGCGTGCTGCAAAGCCTGCAGCGGGATAAAGCGCGCGCCGGTCTTGACATCGTGATACACCGCGTGACGATGGCTGAAGGTGCCGCGCTCGACGTCCTCGCCCGTCAGACGGATCGGGGCGCCGTCGGCCAGGATCGAAGCCAGGGCCAGCGCCTCCGCCGTGGCCCAATCCACCGACGTCTCCTCATCGCTGGGATTGGCGAAGGCCTGGCGTCGTTTTTCCATAGCCTTGAGCAGCTTGGGATTGACCGTGAAGCCAGGCGGAGTTTCCAGCAGGGCCGCGTTGAACGCACGCAGCTGCGCGGCCGGCACGCCGGTCTTGGTGCGGCGAGCCGCGCCCGGCGGGGGCGGTGCGGGCGGCTGTTCCGCCAGGTCCTCTTCCGGTTTGAGTGAGGCCAGCACCTGCTGCAGCGCGTCCATGCGCGCTTGCTGCAGCGAGTCGGCCCAGGCCTGGCTGCTGACGCCGCGGCCGATCAGCGCGCCTGCCCACAACTGGCGCACCGTGAGGTGTTTTTCGATCGCCTGGTACATCAACGGCTGCGTGAAAGTTGGCTCGTCGCCTTCGTTGTGCCCGTAACGCCGATAGCCGATCAGGTCAATCAGGAAGTCGCGTTCGAAGCGCGCCGTATACGCATAGGCCAGCCGTGCGACCTCGATGCAGGCTTCTGGGTCGTCCGCGTTGACGTGTACGATTGGAACTTTGAAGCCTTTGGCCAGATCGCTGACATACAGCGTGCTGCACACCTCAGGCCGCAGCGCGGTGAAGCCAATCTGGTTGTTCGCGATGACATGAATGGTGCCGCCGGTGCGATAGCCCGCAAGCCGCGAGAAGTTCAGCGTCTCCGCCACAATGCCCTGACCCGGGAAGGCCGCATCGCCATGAATGAGGATTGGCAGGCACGCGTGTTCATCAAGGATCGGCGGGCCAGGCTGATAGGCCTGCGTGGCGACCGCGCGCGCCATACCTTCGACCACGGGGTTGACAAATTCGAGGTGACTAGGGTTGGGCGCCATGCTGACCAGCAGGTTGACCAGCGCGCCTTCGCCAATCGCGCGCAGTGCGCCCTTGTGATACTTGACATCGCCGGTCCAGCCCAAATCTTCACGGATGGTGTAGCCAGCCCCGCGCAGCGGATCTTTGTACTCGGCCAGGATTTGCGCGTAAGGCTTGTTGAGCACATGGGCCAGCACGTTGAGGCGCCCGCGGTGCGCCATCCCCATCAGCACGCTGCGCACCTCATCTTCCGCCGCGGCGCCGATGATCTCATCGAGCATGGGCACCAGCATGTCCAGCCCTTCCAGGGAGAAGCGCGTCTTGCCAGGAAAAATGCGGTGCAGGAAATGCTCGAAGGCTTCGACCTGGGTCAGGCGTTCGAGCAAGGCCAGGGGCCGCATGGGCAGCGCCGGCGGCCGGAACGGGCCTGCTTCCGCGGCCGTGCGCAGCCAGGCGCGCTCGTCTGGGTTGCGGATGTGGTCGTAGTCATAGCCGATGTGGCCGGCGTAAGTCTGGCGCAAAGCCTGGATGGCTGCGGCCGCGGTGCGCGCGGACGCGGCCAACGGGCCGCCGATGAGCGAGGCCGGCAGCATCTGCAAATCCGCCTCGGTCAAGCCGTGGCTGGCCGGGTCCAGCGCGGGATCGCCTGGCGGCGCGGAGCCGAGCGGGTCGAGCTGCGCGGCCAGGTGCCCGTACTCCCGAATCGCCTGCGCCAGGTTGACGACCGCCATCACCTTGTCCAGGTTGGGAGGCGGCGCGGCAGCTGCGGCGGGCGCGGCCAGCAGGGTCTCGCGCGGCGGCTGCCACGCGGCAAACGCGGCGCGCGTGGCCGGGTCTACCGAGCCTGGGTCGCGCACGAAACGATCATATAGTTCCAGGATGTAGCCCGCGTTGGGGCCATGAAATTCTTGCCAGATGTCCATCGGTTTCTTTCCCATAGCATGTCAGGGCAGTTGGAGTTTAGCACAAAGCAGGCAGAACATCAAGGCGGGGTGGAAATTGAAGAAGGGAGATCGGAGATCGGAGATCAGAGACCGGAGATCGGAGGTCGGAGACCAGAGATCGGAGATCGGAGACCGAGGCAGGAGCTGCGGGACGCGGGCCAGGGGTCGAACGATGCCCTGGTGGCTCTGCTGGTTTTGTTGTATCCTTATCCTGTGTGCTACAATAAAATCCGAATTTCCACTTCAGTCTTCCAGGAGGAGACCGTCATGTCCACACGACTGTTCCTGATTCGCCACGGCGCAACCGTTCTTTCGGCCGAAGACCGCTTTGCCGGGGCCACGGATGTTGAGCTGTCGGACGTCGGCCGCGCGCAGGCCGAAGCCCTGGCTCGCCGGCTGGCGGATGACCACGTCACGACCGTCTATGCCAGCCCGCTCAAGCGCACGCTCGAGACTGCGGCCATCATCGGCCGGCCGCATGGCCTGGCACCCATCCTGCGCGACGGCCTGCGCGAGATTGACCACGGCCGCTGGGAGGAGTTAACCCGCGCCGATGTCGAAGCGCAGTTTGCGGAGGAGTACGCGGCCTGGGAGGAAGACCCCTACATCTTTGCCCCCGCAGGCGGCGAGTCCGGGATCAGCGTCCTGGCGCGGGCGCTGCCAGTCATACGCGAGATCGTGCTGCAGCATAAAGGCGAAAACGTAGTGGTCGTCTCACACAAAGCGACCATCCGCCTGATCATCAGCAGCCTGCTCGGCTTCGATGCCCGCGGCTACCGCGACCGCCTCGACCAGTCCCCTGCCTGTCTGAACGTGCTCGACTTCAAGGACGCGGTGCGCGCGCGGCTGATGTTGTTCAACGACGTCTCGCACTACGTGGATCAGCCGCCGCGCTCCGATGGGCGGTTGTCCAAGTGGTGGGATTAGTCCCTGCCAGTTGACTCGGTGTCTATGCTGCAAACTACCCTTCAATACAGTCCATGAATTCACACCCGAATGTTGTTATCATTGGCGGCGGGGCCGCGGGCTTCATGGCTGCCATCACCTGCGCGGAGGCGAATCCGCGCGCGCAGGTGACGATCCTGGAAAAGGCCGCGCAGCCGCTGAGCAAGGTGCGCATCTCCGGCGGAGGACGCTGCAATGTCACCCACGCCTGCTTCGATCCAGCGCAGCTCGTGACGTTTTATCCACGCGGCGGCAAAGCCTTGCGCGGGCCGTTCATGCGTTTTCAGCCGCGTGACACGATTGCCTGGTTTGCCGACCGCGGGGCGGCGCTCAAGACCGAGGCGGACGGTCGCGTCTTTCCAGTGACCGATTCTTCGGCGACGATCGTGGCCTGCCTGCTGCACGCCGCGCACGCGGCCGGCGTGGCGCTGCGTACGCACGCGTCTGTGACGCGGGTGAGCCGGCTCACGGGAGGCGCCTTTCAGATTGAGTTGGCGACCGGAGAGACCCTGACGGCGGATGGCGTGCTGCTGGCGACCGGCGGCGAACGCCGCGCATATGTCTGGGCGCAGGACTTGGGCCACACCATTCAACCGCCCGTACCCTCGCTGTTCACCTTCACGGTGCCTGATGCGCGACTGGCCGGTCTGGCCGGCGTGTCAGTGCCGTTGGCGCATCTACGCCTGCCAGAGAGCGGGCTGGCGCAGTCTGGCCCGCTGCTCATCACGCACTGGGGGTTGAGCGGGCCGGCCGTGCTGAGGCTGTCAGCGTGGGGCGCGCGCGTGCTGCACGATCAGCAGTACCAGGCGGAGCTGCGCATCAACTGGTTGCCCGGCTGGACGCGACAGGCTGCCCATGATCATCTGCAAGCGGTCAAGACCGCGCAGGCGCGCCGCACACCGGGCAGTCAGGCGCTTTTCGATCTCCCGCTGCGCCTGTGGCAGCGGTTGGCGCAGGCCGCCGGGGTGAGCGAGGGCCAGCGTTGGGGCGACCTGACCCGGCTGCAATTACAGCGCCTGCTGGATGAGTTGACAGCCGGAGTGTATGCCATCGAGGGCAAGGGCGTATTCAAAGAGGAATTCGTCACCTGCGGCGGCGTGACCCTGGACGAGGTCAATTTCAAGACCATGGAGAGCCGCTGCTGCCCCGGTCTTTACCTGGCCGGTGAAATCCTGGATGTGGACGGTGTGACCGGCGGTTTCAATTTTCAGAGCGCGTGGACGACCGGCTGGCTGGCTGGCAATGCGCTCAGCCGCCGCGGGTGATCCAACACCTTGTTCCTCTCAGAAACGGGTGTTCGAAGGTAAGAGATCAGAGACCGGAGATTCGTCAACATTTAGCGTCTTGACGCCATGCACAATCTGTGATATTATTCCATAGATTTACTAAGATTTTGATATAAATTCCATTTCTGAGCGTGACCATCAACCTCATGTCTTCATCTTCTCAAGCCAAGCTGCCCTTGTGGCGCATTCTGAAACTCGGCCTTTTCCACATCGGCTCGGCCATGATTGATCTGTTGGCTTTCAGCGTGTGGAATCGCGTCATGATTGTTGAGTTGGGCCTGCCCGCGACGCCGGTTGGGCTGGTGCTAACGCTGCACAATTTTCTTGCCCCTCTTTTAGTTTGGGGCGGCTATTTGTCAGACGTGCGACCGCTGGCGGGACTGCGCCGTTTGCCCTATGCGCTAGGCGGCCGCCTGCTGATGGTGGCGCCGTTCCCACTCTTGCCGCTGATTGCCTGGAGTATTGCGTCCGGCGCCTCATGGGGCTGGAGCGTGGCCTTCATTGCCTTTGTGCTGTACGGCATCGGGCGCGCCATCTCGGGCACCGCGTTCCTGGCGCTCATCCATGATGTGGCGCCTGCGGAACAGAGAGGCCGCGCCGTGGGCATTGTGTGGACGATGCTCATCACCGGCTTTGCCGTCGTGCCCATCCTGTACGCGCGCCTCCTGCCGGTCTACGATCCGGCGGCCGTGCAGAAGCTGTTCTTGGTGGCGCCGACCATTGCCACGGCGCTCTTCTTCATCTCCTTGTGGGGTGAGGAGAAGCGGCAGCCAGCAGCGGCCGCGACCCGCCAACCCGCTCCGGCTCCGCTGCGCCGCACCCTGGCCGCCGTGTGGAACAACACCGGCACACGTGTTTTTGCCGCCTTCCTGCTGATCTCAGCGCTTTTCATCTTTGCCTACGATCAGATTCTGGAGCCGTTTGGCGGCGATGTTTTCAGCCTGCCGGTGGGCAAGACTACCATGTTCAACGCCTACTGGGGCATGGGCGTGCTGTTGGGCATGTTGGGCACGCTGGCGATCAGCAGTCGGCCGCGCCGCCCGACGGATGTCACGATCTCGATTGTGGGCGCGGTGGGCAGCGCCCTGGCCTTCGTCCTGTTGAGCCTGGCTTCCGCCCGCCAGCAGCTGCCGCTGGTTTCGCCCGCGCTGCTCATCCTGGGGCTTAGCATGGGCATCTTCAACGTCGGCAGTCTGGCGCTGATGATGCGCATGTCGGATGAGCGCCTGGCCGGCACCTTCATGGGCGTTTGGAGCCTGATGCAGTTGATGGGGCGCGGCCTGTCGGGGCTGATCGGCGTCATCTCACGCGACCTGTCCCTTGCCTGGTTGGGCAATTTTGGGGCCGCCTATGGCGCGACCTTTGCCCTGGAAGCCGTCGGCGTGGTAGTGGCGGTCTTCTTCCTGCTCCGGCTTGACCTGGGGCAATTCACACAAACGGTGGAGCGGCGGGCGGCTGATTTGATCGGCGCCGCGGCTGATTGATATCTCACGGGGCGTCGCTTCGGCAGGGAAACCGGGTTTTGGCACAGACCCGGTTTTCTTTTTCACCCAATCCCGTCTGGCGATTCTCGCACGTATTGTCCGTTCGGCGCGCTGCGGGTATAATAGCGCCGCCTTAAACAACCAGTGCTTCCCAGTCGCGGTTGCTTGGGCCACGATGTTGACCAATAGGAGTAGACCATGCCAATCCAACCCTCCCCGCAGCCCGATGTGCACAGCCAGGCCTTTGAACTGGGCATTTATTCGTTCGTTGAGCTAACGCCTGATCCCGTCACCGGCGCGAGTGTGAGTCCGGCGCAGCGTATGCGCAACCTGCTCGAAACAATTGAGTTGGCTGACCAGGTCGGCCTGGATGTCTTTGGGATTGGTGAGCACCACCGACCCGATTTTGTCTCTTCCTCGCCGGCGACAATTCTGGCCGCCGCGGCCGCGCGCACCAAGCGCATCCGCCTGACCAGCGCGGTCACAGTTTTAAGCTCGGACGACCCGGTGCGTGTCTTTCAGGACTTCGCGACGCTCGATCTGCTCTCCAACGGCCGCGCGGAAATCATGGCCGGCCGCGGTTCGTTCATCGAGTCGTTTCCGCTGTTCGGCTATGACCTGAAAGACTACAGCGACCTCTTTACGGAGAAACTCGATTTGCTCTTGAGGCTGCGCGCTTCCGAACGCGTCACCTGGTCGGGCGTCCATCGGCCCCCGCTGCGCGATCTCGGCGTCTATCCGCGTCCGGTGCAAGAGCCGCTGCCGATCTGGATTGCCGTCGGCGGCACGCCGGAGTCTATTGCGCGCGCAGGCCGGCTGGGGCTGCCGGTGGCGCTCGCCATTATCGGCGGTATGCCCGAACAGTTCGTGCCGCTGGTCGAACACTATCGCGAGGCGGGCCGCCGCGCCGGCCACGCCCAGCTCAGCCTCAGCATCAATTCGCACGGATTTTTGGCCGACAGCTCGCAGCAAGCCGCGGACGATTATTTCCCCAGCTATGCGCTAATGATGAACAAGATTGGACGCGAGCGCGGATGGGGCGCCATCACGCGCCAGCAGTTCGAAGCGTCACGCCGGCTGCGCGGCGCGGATTTCGTCGGCACGCCGGAAGAAATCAGCGCGAAGATTCTCTTTCAGCACGAGCTGTTCGGTCATCAACGGCTGCTCTTGCAGCTTGGTGTGGGGACCATTGCACACCCCAAGATGATGCGGGCGATTGAGCTGCTGGGCACGCGGGTGGCCCCGGTGGTGCGTGAGGAGATTCAGCGCCGTATTGCGGCCAAGGCGACGCCTGCTACGTCACCCAGTTAGGTCTGTTGCAGAAGGGATGCTCAGAACTCGTCGTCCTCATGCCCCGCGACCAGCGGCTGTGCGACCAGCTCACGCCACGCCGCGAGAACCGTTTCATCAGCCAGACCCGCCAGAAGCCGGTCTGTCACCGGGCCTGGATCGCGCTTGAATGAGGGAAACGTCAATAACAACAAGGCGATATCGCGCCAATCGGTCCCTGCCTTGGGGCTGCTGCGGCGCTGAGCATAGGCGATGACTTTGCTGGCAAGAAGCTCGACAGGCGCTATGACCAGGATGTCGGCCAGTCGCTCGACCGCCGGCAGGGTCGTCACCCCTCGCACATCAACCAGGTGACGGTTGCCTGTCTTTTGCACCTGGTACAACCGAAAGCCCCGCCCGCCGGCAACCTCACGAATACGTACGGCGATGGTGAAGCGGCGCGCCAGGTAGTCACGCAACTCTGCGGCCAGTTCAGCCGGATGCGTTGACATGAGGTCAATATCCTGCGTCATACGCGGCTCACGCACGTAGGCGTTGACCGCTTGCGCCCCAAAAACCGCCACGTCGTCACGGTGGCGTAGGAAATCCAATACCGCTTCGTGAATCACGGCCAACGGCAACGGTTCAGCCGTAGCATACTCGCGCAAGGTCAAGGCGCCAGCGTTCAGGCTGTGCTCGTAGGCGATGGTTGAGGTGGCGATGTCGTCTGTCATGGTGCTGCTAACCCCTTGGATTGCCCGCTTCCGGTAGCAACTGATACCGGTGTATAGCCTGTCTGCGCGGCTGTCCAGCGGAAAAGGACGCAGCCCATGGCCATGCCGCCGCCGGTCGCGCAGAAGATGACATAATCGCCAGCGCGTGGCCCTTTGCCCTGCTCGATCGCGTCGTCCAGGGCCATCGGAATGCAGGCCGAGCCTGTGTAGCCCCATTTATCCATGATCCAGTGCGTCTTGCTGAGCGGCTGGCCGAGGTTGCTCATCACCGTCTTGATGGTGTTGACGTTGAGCTGCGTGAAGAAAAACCAGTTGACATCATCCACGGTCAGCCCCGCGCGTGCGACCACCTGGCGGATCAGCGGCGGCCAGCGCTCGCTGTTGAAGGTGGCTGGGAACTTGCGCACGAACTGCACACGCGGCTTGCCTTGCGCGTTGATGACTTCGGGTGTGGCCGGCCGGAAGGTGCCGCCGGTGTAGACGCCGAGCGCGTCGTGAAATTCGCCCATCGCCAGCAGCTTGCCGCCCAGGAAGCCTGGTTCGGCGCCCGCGCCCAGGATGACGGCGCCCGCACCGTCTGCAAAGAGCGCGCCAGTCTGCTTGTCATGCCAGTCGAGAAAGCGCGTCATGCCATAAGCGCCCGCGACCAGGATATGGCTGTAGCTCGCATCAGTGGCGATGTAGCGGCTGCCGATGTCCAGGGCTGTGACCCAGGCCGCGCACGCGCAGTTGACATCAAAAGCGCCGGCCTGGGTCGCACCCAATTTACCTTGCACCACCGAGGCCGTGGCGGGACTCAAATAATCGGGCGTGTCGGTCGCCACGATGATGAGGTCTAGATCGGTAGCGACCAGTCTGGCGCGGTCTAGCGCCTGCTGGGCCGCGGCCACCACCAGGTCAGAGGTCGCCTGCTCCGGCGCCATGACGTGGCGCTCCTCAATCCCCACCTTCTCCATCAGCCAGGGGCCAACATCTTGGCCCAACATGGCGCTGACATCGGCGTTGGTGACGACCTGTTCAGGCACGTAGCGGCCTGTGGACAGAATCTGCGCGTAGGGCATGAACCGATTCCTGTGTCCGGATTCAGATTTGGGAGTACAAGGCGCCCGTTGACATGCGAGACGCATGGCCGGGGATAGTAACGACTTCAGGCTGCCAGTCCGTACGCTAGTGAATTGGCCCCGGTCTGCGCTGTTCCTGAAGTCGTTACGACCCGTGATCTGTGACCCTAGTTCACCGCTTCGTCAGCCGTGGCATGGGTGATGAGGATCGGCACATCGGTCAGATTGAGTACATGGTCGCTGACGCTGCCAAGCAGCGTTTGCCCCATCGGCGAGAGGCCGCGGCGTCCCATGATGATGAGATCGCAGCCTTGCTCGGCGGCGACGCGCACAATGGCTTCGGCGGGCGGGCCTTCGACGATGGCCGGGTGGACAACAACGCCGTGGCCCTCCGCGTTTTGCATGGCCGGGGACATAATGCGCAGGGCTTTGGTCTTTTCCTGGTCTAGAAACTCATCCACGTCGTCCAACAGGGATGAACTGGTAATCGGGGCATAGGCATGCAGAATCCAAAGTTCGGCATGAAGGACCTCGGCCATGCGCATGGCGTAGGTCAAGGCCTTGCGGCTGTGGACCGAGCCGTCAAAGGCGAGCAACAATCGCTTGAACATGCAACACTCCATTTTTCGTCGGCGCTTGTATTGCGCCTGCACGGGAGGCTCAGCAGGGGACTTTCGGACGCCGACCCTATTCGTGAAAACAGCGCCTTTTCATGCGGCGCTCATACCCTAACGCTGACTCACGTGTGGGGCGGCGCGCTCAAAGAGGGCCTGGTTAGCCGCCATCAACAGTGGGAACGTGAGATCGCGATAGTTGATCCCGGCTTGCGCGGGAAACGGCGTTTGCAGGGCGCCGCTGCGGTCGGGAATGACATTGACCACGCCGCCTGCTTCGGTGACCAGCAGCCAACCGCCAGCCAAATCCCACAGGTGCGGGGTTGCCGCCAGGCCGAGCATGGCCGTGCCACGCGCCACCAGGGCAAAATCATAACCGACGGCGCCTAGCACACGCGGCTTGGCGCGAATGCCGGTCACCTCGAAGTGGCGCCATGAGCGGGAGCAGGCGACCAGAATCTGGTTGGGATGCAGCGTTGCGCTCTGGCTCGTGTGCAACGGCCGATCATTGCAGAAAGCGCCGCCGCCCAGGCGCGCGTGGTAACACTCCTCCAGGCACGGGAAATGCTGCACCGCCAGCACGGGTCTGCCCTGGTGCAGCAACGCCAGCAGCACGCCCCAGATGGGAAGTCCGCCAACATAGTTCGTCGTCCCATCAATAGGGTCTACCACCCACTGGAACGCCTCATCGCCAACGTCGTGCGCCAGTTCCTCAGACACGATGCCGTGATCAGGAAAGCGAGCGCGCAGCGCGTCACGGATCAGGTGATCGGCCTCGATATCGGCCTCAGTGACCAACGAACCGTCATATTTGATCTCTGCTGTCACCTGGCTGCGTCTGGCGACCAACTGTTTGCCCACCTGGTTCGCCAGGGACAAGGCGAAGGCCAGCGGTTCATCCCAGTTCATCAGGACGCCCAGAAATTGGTGCGCGTGATGCTGTTGCACATCCGTCGCGCGTCGGTCACAACCTGCACATGGGCCGGGTGCTTGTCGTAGGCTTCCAGGTCGGCTGCGCTGTCGAAACCTGAAATCAGGCAGACTTCGGCATTCGGCCCACTGCGACCGGTCAGCTCGCGTCCCACTTCCCAGAGGCGAATCACGCCAATCTGGTTGACCAACTGCTGCAGCGTGACGACCCAGGCTTCGAGGTCGCTGTCGGGGACCTCGGCTTTGAACTTGAACAGAACAACGTGTTTGAGCATAGAACCGCCATAGAATAACGAGACGTGAAACCATAGACCCCAGTGTCTCGCGTTTCACGTCTCGTGGGTATTGGCCACGACCACAGAATCAGTCCGTGCTGTAGTCCACCGAGATACGGCTGGAACACAAGTGATCAATCTTGGCCAGAACTGCCTGCACCGCCGGATGCTTAAAGTAGCGCAGGAGCGCCTCTCGGTTCTCGAAATCGCCGACAATGGCCACATCGTAAGCCAGGTCTATGTTGATCTCGTTACAGCCAGTGGACCAATGCAAAATCTCCGGCACCTGATTGGGTAAGTCAGCCAGATCACGCACCAGCTGCTTGCATTCCGCTTCGGGTTCGTGTGTCTTGAATTTGAGAGATACGACATGTCGAAACATACAGCATTTTCCTCTTTAGATTAGAATACAAATTTGCCGTCAATCATGATCGTGCGTCCATCCAACTCGATGGTGCACGTCGTAGGAATGACATCCACATGAATCGCGGACGACCACGTCGCGCCCGTTTCGTAGGGATAGCTATCGCCAAACGCCACATGGACGCCCGGTAGTTTCTCGTCCTGCAGCAGATTTCCCGTCAATCCGGTCAGTGCAATGTTGGTGCCGATGGCAAACTCGCCCATCCGCCGGCCGTTTTCGCTGGAGGAAAGATAGGTCGCCACCTCGTTCACCAATGCCTGGTTCGCGCCCCCCACCCGGCTGATTTCGCCATCCGTGATGTGGAAAAAAACCGGTGTCGGCAGAACGCCATATTTCTCGCTAAAATAGTCGCCCAACACAGTGGCAGCCACCACACCCTCGGCCGTCGCCGGACAGGTGAAGGTTTCTCCCTCAGGCAGGTTTCCCCACTGCCCCGCATGATGGTAGATGCCGGTGCAGGGCACCCAGCGCAGTCGCGGGTCAAACTGAGCCACCAGGTCGGTTCCAGCCGGGGAAATGACACGAATCTGGTGTGCATCGCGCACCAAATCATACACCTGCTGCGTTAAGCGGGCAATCTGCTGATAGTCCGCGGTCATGCCTTCAGTCATCAGCTGCTCAGTAATGCCGATCATGTGCGCGTGACGCACATGCAGGTCCCGCATCAGAATAACGCGCAGGCCAATGCGAAAGGTGATCTCGCCCTTTTGACTGCCAGCCGCATAGAAGGTAACACTCGGCGCAAACGCTAACAAGTCCTGGTGCAGCGCCATCGGCACCGCCAAAATCGGCCGCGCCGCGTAATCTTCCAACTGCGCGACGCGCACTTCAGCGCCGCAGGATCGAACGGCTTCGGCCAGAGCCTCGCCAATGGTCGTCCGGGTCTGATCGGTGAGAATGAAGACACGATCTTGAGCCGTTACCCCCATACAGGTGAACACGGCGTTGTGCGCACCTTGACGCAGGGCCGCCAATGGATCAGTCACCGTTTTTTCTCTCCTTTCGCCCTCTTGTACGAAGGACAATCGCCCAACCGCGCGTCCTTGATGATCTACTCTGATTATACCCAGGAACGGCATAACCGTAAAGAACCTACGTCATATTGCGCGATTGTTTTTTCGCAGTATAATGCCGCCCTGCACACCTGCGTGCATTGCTGCCCGACGAAAGGAAATTGCATCGTGAGCGTGACGACGCAGCAGCCGCTACAGATCCCGGAGGCATGGACGCATTTGCCCGTTGAGCGCGTGCACGGCGTCATCTTGCTGATGGGCGCGCCCAGCACGGGAAAGAGCACGCTGGCGCGGTACCTTTTTGAACGCCTGGCGGCGCAGGGTCGCCGCGTCGCTTATCTGGACGGCGATCCAGGCCAGAGTACGCTCGGTCCGCCCACCACGTTGACTCTCGCCCTGGCCGCCGAGACTTCAGCGAACCACGCATCTGCGCCGGCGCGCGTTTCCTTTCCGCCGACCGGGCCCTCTTGGCGACGCTTCTTGGGCGCCACCTCGCCGCGCGCACACATGCTGCCGTTCCTGGTGGCAGCCGCACGCCTGGTGCAGGCCGGCCACAGCGGCGGCGCCGAGGTCATTATCTACGATACGTGCGGCTTCGTGGACCCCCTTTTTGGCGGACTGCATCTCAAGCTCGCCAAGATTGATCTTCTGCGCCCCGCGCTGGTCATTGGCCTGGCTCACGGGGAGGAACTTGACCCCCTCCTCGCGCCGCTGCGTTACAGCCATCGCACCCGCGTGGAAAAGCTGCAGCCTGCGGTGTCCGTGCAGCCACGCACCGCGGCTGAGCGCCAGGCCCATCGCGCGGCGCGCTTTGCCGCTTACTTCAGCACAGCTCGCGTGCAGACCATTGATTGGCGACGGCGGGCGGTTCTCCCATCCCCAGAATTCCCCGCACAGCGCCTCCTGGCGTTGGAAGATGACCGCGGCTTTACGCTTGGTCTGGGCATCGTCCTCGGCGCGGACATGGCTTCGCGCCGGGTGTCTCTGCTGACGCCGCTTGCTGCCTTCGATCACGTGGATACGCTCAACCTGGGCCACGTACTGCTGGACATGCAAACGTTTCGCGACCAACGCATGATCCAGCCAGAACGGTGAAGGAGGTTTTGGACGATGACGAACGCACTTGCTCCGCACATCAACTTATGGGTGGCGCATGAGAATGAAGTGGTGCTCAGTGGTTGGCGCATAGACCTGTTAGAGGCCATTGCCAGTACTGGCTCCATTTCGGCCGCCGCGGACCAACTGCAGGTCAACTACCGCGTGGCCTGGAACAAAATCAAGGAGATGGAGCATGGCCTGGGCGTCTCTCTGCTGGAGACACACATCGGCGGCAGTCACGGCGGCGGCGCCGAGCTGACGCCCGCGGCGGTGGCCTTCATTCAGCGCTATCGCCTGCTCAGCGCCGGGCTGGACGAATGGGTGCAGCGGCGTTTCGCCGAGGTGTTTGGCGATCTGTGACATAGATCATAGTCAGGGTGAAGCGTTATGACGAAAATGAATAACGCCCCTATCACCTGTTGAGGAGGATCTATGCGTTATCGTTTATTTGTGATGATTTGCCTGTCGGCCTTGCTGCTCACAGCCTGCGGCGCCCCCGCGGCGTCGCCTACCGCAACGGCCGCGCCGCCCACGGCGACGCCACCCACGGCGGCGTTACGCCTGGCCACAACCACCAGCACGGCCGATTCTGGCTTGCTGGACGCCATTCTGCCGGTGTTCGAGAAAACCTGTCAGTGCAAGGTGGATGTGGTGGCCGTGGGCAGCGGCCAGGCACTCGAGATTGGGCGCAAAGGCGACGCGGATGTGTTGTTGGTGCACAGCCGCAAGGGTGAAGACCAGTTCGTCGCGGAAGGTCACGCCGTCGCGCGTTTCGATGTGATGGTCAACGACTTCATCATCGTTGGCCCCACGGCCGACCCGGCCGCCATCAGCAGCCTGGGCAGCGCCAAAGACGCGTTCAAAGCCATCATGACCAAACAGGCGCCGTTTGCCAGTCGCGGCGACAAGTCCGGCACCAACACGAAAGAGCTCTCCATCTGGGCTTCAGCCGGCATCACGCCGACGGCTGAGATGACGTGGTACAACGCCCTGGGCCAGGGCATGGGGGACACCCTGGTCTTTGCCAACGAACGCCAGGCTTACACCCTGAGCGATCGGGGCACCTTCTTGTCCATGAAAGACAAGTTGCCCGGCCTGACTATTCTGCTGGGCGGCGCCACCCTGGCTGACAACAAAGACAAAAGCTTGCTCAACCCATATGGTGTGCTGGCGGTGAACCCGCAGATGCACCCCGGCGTCAATGCCGCACTGGCCGACAAATTCGTGGCCTGGATTCTGGCGCCGGAGACGCAACAACTGATCGGCGCTTTTGGGGTTGACAAATTCGGACAGCCGCTGTTCTATCCAAATCCGAGTAAGTAGACACATGAATGATATCCTGCGCAGCCTGGACCAGGCTTTGCGCCTGATTGCTGCCGGCGACGCCAGCCTGGCGGCGATCATCGCCCTGTCGTTGCGCGTGACGGGGTTGGCGCTGCTGGTCAGCACACTGGGCGGGGTGCCGTTGGGCGCGGTTCTCGGCCTGGGCCGCGTGCGGCTGCGGGGGTTGGTGACGGCTCTGCTCTACACGGGAATGGGCTTGCCGCCAGTCGTCGTGGGACTCTTTGTTTACCTGATGCTCTCGCGCAGCGGACCGCTGGGCGCCTGGGGTTGGCTCTTCACGCCCAATGCCATGATCGCGGCGCAAACGATCATCGCCTTCCCGGTCGTGGCCGGGCTGACGATGACCGCGGTGCAGAGTGTGGATCCAGGCCTGCGCCTACAGGTGCGCGCCCTGGGCGCCACTTCGGGCCAGGAGGCTTGGGCCGTTCTGATGGAGGCGCGCATCGGCGTGGTGGCCGCCATCGTGGCTGCGTTCGGCAGCATCATCTCGGAGGTGGGCGCGGTCATGCTCGTGGGCGGCAACATTGCCGGCAAGACACGGGTGCTGACCACGGCGATCGTGCTGGAGACGCGGCAAGGTGATTTTTCCCTGGCGCTGGCGCTGGGCGTCATCCTGCTGGCGCTGGCCTTCACCGCCAATCTGATCCTGCTGCGCTTGCAGGGCCGCGACTGAGACCTCACCTCATCCCCCGGCCCCTTCTCCTCTCCGCACGACGGAGGAGAGAAGGGGAGGCGGTCGCGACCCCGCGGTCGAAGCTGGCCGTGCGGCGGCTGGAGATAGTGGACGCTTTTCTGATGACGAATTTGTACGAGATTGAGCAATTAAGGCATGCCTATCACGGGCGCACGGTCCTGGACATCGCGCACCTGTCCGTGCCCGAAGGGCGGGTGTTAGCGTTGGTGGGGCCAAGCGGCGCGGGCAAGACAACCCTGCTGCGTCTGCTGAACTTTCTGGAACCGCCCACGGCCGGGGTGATACGCTTTGCCGGCGAATCGGTGCACGGGTCCGCGCCGTTGGCCGTGCGCCGTCAGGTGACCACCGTTTTCCAGCGCCCGGTATTGCAGCGCAGCAGCGTGCGCCGCAACGTGGCCTATGGGCTGCAGCTGCGCGGCATCGCGCCCGATGGCCAGGTGGATGCCATGCTGGCGCAGGTTGGCCTGGCCTCGTTTGCCCAACAGCCGGCGCGCCTGCTTTCCGGCGGCGAGATGCAGCGCGTGGCGCTGGCGCGTGCGCTGGTCATCCGCCCGCGTGTTCTGCTCCTCGATGAGCCGACGGCCAATCTGGATCCCTACAACGTCGGCCTCATCGAAGATATCATCCGCCAGGCCAATGCCGAACAGGGCCTGACCGTCGTGCTGGTGACGCACAACGTGTTTCAGGCGCGGCGCCTGGCGCACCACACGGGCCTGCTGCTGGGCGGACGCCTGATCGAAATGACCGACACGGCGCGCTTTTTTGAACAGCCCAGCGACCCGCGCACGGCGGCCTTTGTGCGCGGGGATATGGTCTACTGAGCCAGTGATGGCCGCATCGGTCGCGGTTTGCTGCGCTCATCGTTCTCGTGCTACAATGCGCTCATGCGTGACCAAAGGTGGTTCTTTCAGCCTGCGCTTGGGCTTTTGCTCTTCTTGACGGTTGGTTTGCTGTTGCTGTTAAGCCCCGACCGCCAGCCGGCCCTGCGCGCGCAGGCCGCGGCGCCGCAGGCCACCGTCGTCAGCGCGGCCGTCACGGCCTTCCTGGACGACACCGCGATCAAGGTGGACACGACACCCACCAATTTGAACAGCGACATCCTGCAGCGTTTCGGCCGCAGCGTGGTGAATTACGTGGATGGTTGGCGCTTTCAAAACGTCGCCATCCCACAGGGGGTGGTCATCGTCAGCGCGACCCTCACCCTCAACCCGGCCCTGTGGCAGACCGGCATTCCGATCCCCGTTTCCCTCGTGGGCGAAGCCAGCGACAATGCGGCCGATTTCGATCACGCGCAGGTTCTGGCTCATCTCCGGCCGCGCACCAATGCCAGCATTGACTGGACTCTGGTGACGACGCCAACCACGGCTTTCAACTCGCCAGACGTGGCGCCGGTGATCCAGGAAATTGTGAGCCGGCCTGGCTGGGCCAGCGGCCAGTCCTTGGTTTTATTAGCGGTCAGCCGTGGAACCAACAGCGCCTATCTCGATCTTTTCACCTACGATTTTCGGCCAGACCAGGCCGCGCGCCTTTCGGTGGCTTACCAGCCGGCCATAGGCACCGATACGCCCACACCTACCATCACTCCCACGCCGACGCGCACAGCCACGCCGACGCGCACGCCAACCCCCACGCGCACGCCGACGGCCACGCCACGCCCGCCGACCTCAACCCCGACGCCCACGGCGACTGCAACCGCGACGGCCACCGCCACGTCATCCGCGACGCCCACGCCCACGGCCACCCCCGGCCTCGACCTCTCGCTCGCCACGCCCATCGGCTGTTGGCAGCGGGTCGGCGATGCCAACCTGGGCGCGGCTAGTCAGATCAGCCAGTATGCTTGCCGTCCCGATTGGTTGGAAAGCGGGCCGGAGCGGGTGTACGCCCTCTCCCTCGATGCGAACGAGCCGGTGATGATCGAACTGATCTACCCGCCGCAAGGGCCTGACCTGGACATTTTCCTGCTGTCAGGCGCCCTGCCCTCCATGTGCCTGGCGTACGGCGATCGTTACCTCAACTATACGACCAACAGCGCCGGCGTCTACTACCTGGTGGTGGATGGCTACCAGGGCGCCATCGGCAGTTTTGATCTGCACGTGGCCTGTCCGGCGCGCCCGACGCCGACGCCCGTCTCGACTCCAACCCCAAGCATCCGCGGCTTTTTACCCTGGATGCCACGCTAATGCCTGATTCGGGAGGCCTGCGCAATGGCACCACCTACGCCGGTTACGGCCATTCACACAACCCAGTCCGCGCTCGTTCGTCGCCCGCCGACTCCGGCTGAGCTGACCTTCAGCCAGGGCAGCCTGCAAGATTACACGCAATGCCCGCGACGTTTTCAACTGCGCTTTCTGCTCAATCAGCCCTGGCCCGCGTTGGAATCGCAGCCTCTGCTCGATTTTGAGCATTACCAGGAGTTGGGACAGCGCTTTCACCGCCTGATCCAGCGCCATATCAACGGTGTGGCGGCCGCGCGGATCAGCGCCGGCATTCAAGATTACGATCTGCGCCGCTGGTGGCAGGCCTATCTAGCTTCACCGCCGCCCGGATTGCCCATGCCGCTCCTGGCCGGCGCGCACGCCGATTGGCTGATTTGCGCCGAAGAGGTGCTCTCCACGGTGATCAGCAGCCAGCGGGTGGCGGCGCGTTACGATCTGCTCGCCATCCAGGAAAACGGCCAGGCGCTGATCGTGGACTGGAAGACCAGCCGCCAGCCAGCCACGCGCGCACAGTTGGCGCAGCGCATGCAAAGCTGGGTCTATCCCTTCGTCTTGGTCGAAGCGGGCGCGGACCTGGGACGGGGCGCCATCGCGCCGGAACAGGTGCGCATGGTCTACTGGTTTGCCAATGACCCTGAGCGGCCGCAGACCCTGGCCTACAGTGCACGGCAGCATGAGGCCCATCGGCGCTACCTCGCCGCGCTGATCGAGGAAATCGCCACGCGGCGCGACGCGGTCTGGCCTCTCACGTCCGACGAGTCACGCTGCCGGTTCTGCACCTACCGCTCCCTGTGCGACCGCGGCGTCGAGGCCGGCGATTGGGCCACCTTCGACGACGAGCGCCAGCCTGACCTGGACTTCGGTCTGGAGGACGTACCCGAAATCGCGTTCGCGTAAGGGCACGAGGTGGGGCCGGAAGGACCATGCGATTTGTGCCGAGACTCGAATCGGCCCCACCTCGTTAGGGAACGCTGGGCGGCGTAAGGGCACAAGGGGCGGCGGAGTAGGCATTACGCGACAAGCCAGGTTGCTCCGCCGCCCCTCGTGCCCCAACGGGAACGCGCGGAAGGAGGAATCATGACCGAATACCGTCGCCGCAACACGCTACGTTACGTTGGCTACGACTACACCAACGCGGGGGCCTATTTCGTGACGCTCCGCGCCCACCGCGGCCTGCGCGTGTTCGGTGAGGTTGTGAATGGCGTCATGGTGCTGAATCCGCTGGGGCGGATCGCTGATCAATGCTGGACCGAATTCGCCGCGCGCCACACCGATGCCCAGGTGGATATCCATGTGATCATGCCCAACCATGCGCATGTGCTGCTCTGGATCATGGACACCGGCTCTGCGGAGCCGGGCGCGGTCAGCAAGACGCGCAAGTTTGGCGATGCCATCGCCGGATCGCTGTCGAGCCTGGTGGGCGCTTACAAGAGCGCTGTCACGCAGCAGGCGGCGCATCGCGGTCTGATCCCTGAGCCGCCGCTGTGGCAGCGCAACTTCCACGATCATATCGTGCGCGGCGAGCAGGAATTGGAACGCATTCGTGAATACATCCGCCAGAACCCCGCGCGCTGGCGCTGTTAGGGCACGATGTGGGGCCGGGAGAGCTTTGCAGCTTATGCCGAGACTTGCATTGGCCCCACATCGTGCCCCAACGAGGTGGGGTCGGAGGAGCCGTATGAGTGATAGTAAGGGCACGGGGGGTGAGGGGAGAGACTCAGCCCTATCGCCTATCGCGTCCCCCGCCGCCCCTCATGCTCAAACGATCAACCGTTACTCCTCACGCAGCCAACGGCTCGACCACGCGTTCCTGCGCGACATGCTGCGCGGCGCCACGTCGTACAAGCGCATCGCGGGTTGCTTCCGCAGCTCCATCTTCGAGCTGGTCGGCGAGGAGATCGGGGGTGTCCCCGACGTGCGCGTCGTCTGCAACAGCGATCTCGACGCCGTGGATAGCTTTTGAATTTGAGGGCGGCCTCTATTTGCGGCTATTCGCCGTGAATACAACCGAGCTTGAGAGTTGGAATCTGTTTTCCCCAGAGCACAAGGTACTGGTCATTGGACCAGGTGTGCACTGGCCCTACATCAGGTCGGATGTCGTGAGCGAAGAGTCGTAGATCTTCATGTTCTGTAGATGAAGCCTGGCGCGGGACCGCGGCCCCGCGCTGACCCGCTTCGCCGTGGCCGAGTACTTTCGGCGCTTGCAAACCACCGCCAATGCGGGTATAATCCCCTTCTCACCGTACCCCCCAGCATCAGCCTAAATCTTGTGCTGCACGCCACGACCACCTGCGGTTGTCGGCGCTGTAAACTCTTGCGTGTGCAATCAGGAACACCGGCCATGCCCTTACCCGTGCTGCCGACATCCGAGGCTGTGGCGTCTGTCCTGGCGACGTTCCAGGGCAAGGGCCGCGCCTACCTGCTGCCCTGTCTCCTGGCCGTGCAGCGCGTCCACGGCTGGCTCTCGCCTGACCTGGTGGCCCGCATCGGCGCGGCGCTGGCCGTTCCCCTCGCCGACATCTACGGCGTGATTGACTTCTACACCATGCTCTACAGCCAACCGCACGGCCGGCATCTGCTGCGCGTGTGCGATGATGTCGCCTGCTCCCTGGCGCGGCCAGCGAACAGCGAATCGTTGCGCGCGGCCATCGCCAGCCACACCGGCCTGCGCCAGCGCGGCGATACCACGCCCGACGGCGCGCTGACCCTGGAGATGATGCCTTGCCTGGGCCGCTGCGCGGACGCGCCGGCGGTTCTGCTGGACGAGGCGCCGCTGCCTGCCGATGCGCTGCTCTCCTGGTTGACCTCGGATCGTGAGCCTGATGCGCTGCTCTCCGCGGCGACCGCGGCTGCCGCCCCCGCAGAGCCGGTGCTGGGTGACGTTGTGCTGGCAGAGCACGTGGGCCGGGTTGACCCCTGGAGCCTGGCGGACTATGAACAGCACGGCGGGTTTGCGGCCCTGCGCCAGGCCCTGGGCGCGATGACGCCGGCCGCGGTCGTGCAGGCCGTCGAGGCGTCGGGCCTGGTGGGCCGCGGGGGCGCGGCTTTTCCCACCGGGGTCAAATGGCGCAGCGCCGCGGATGAGCCGGCGACGCCCAAGATGGTGGTGTGCAACGCGGATGAGAGCGAAACCGGCACTTTCAAGGATCGCCCCCTGCTGCAAGGCGATCCCTTCCGGCTGATCGAGGCCATGGCGCTGGCCGCGTACGCGATTCAGGGCCAGGGCGAGGTGGGCGGCTACATCTACCTGCGCGGCGAGTATGGCTACGTGGCGCCGGTGCTGGAGAACGCGCTGGCCCGCTGTCGAGCGGCCGGCTACCTGGGGCGCCATCTGTTGGGCAGCAACCTGCACTTCGACATCGAGCTGCGCCTGGGCGCGGGCGCGTACATCTGCGGCGAGGAGACTGCGCTCTTCGAGTCCATCGAGGGTAAGCGCGGCATGCCCCGCGTCAAACCGCCGTTTCCGGTACAGGCGGGCCTCTTCGGCAAACCCACGGTCATCAACAACGTCGAGACTTTCTTCAACATCCCCCCCATCGTGCGCCACGGCCCCGGCTGGCTGCGCCAATATGGCACCGCGCAATCGCCGGGCACCAAACTGTTCGGCGTCAGCGGCTGTGTGCAGCGCCCCATGCTTTACGAACTGCCGCTGGGGCGCTCCTTGCGCCATCTGCTGTTCGATCAGGCTGGCGGGCCGCTGCCTGACCGCCGCATCACGAGCGTGCTGCTGGGCGGCGCGGCCGGCACTTTCGTCGGCGCCGCGCACTTCGACGTGGCCCTCGACTGGCAGTCGCTGCGTGAAATCGGCGCCACGCTTGGCTCCGGCGCGGTCATGGTGCTGGATGATGCGGTCGCGCCCTGTGAGGTAGTCAGCCGCGTGGCCCACTTCTTCGCCCATGAGTCGTGCGGCAAATGCTACCCGTGCCAGATGGGAACGCAGCGCCAGGTTGAGATCGTCGAACGCTGGCGCGCCGGCCAGGCGCGACCCCAGGATCGGCTCGACCTGGACGACCTGGCGGGCGCGATGCGCGATGCGTCGCTGTGCGGCCTGGGACAGGCCGCATCCGGCGCGATTTTGAGCGCCGTGGAACTGTTCGGCGGTTGAATTCAGACAAACAGAAATCAAACAAACCGATGGATGGACTGGTTAATTGCAGCTACGCCGCGTATGAGCGGGAAGGCTGGCGCGTGGTGGATGGCGCGGCGCCGGGCGAGGAATTCCTGCGCCTGCACGTCAACGGCCTGGAACTGGCGACGCTGATGTGCTCGCCGTTCGAGCAGGACACCCTGGCGCTGGGGTTCCTGCGCGCCGAGGGCGTCATCCAATCCCTGGCTGACGTGCGGCTGGTCACGGTCTGCCCCAGCGGTACGTGCGTGGATGTGTGGCTGCGCGATGCCCATTTTGAGCCGCCCCGCCGCGTCATCATCACCTCCGGCTGCGGCGGCGGCGTCACCTTCGATGACCTGGCGGAGCAGCAGGCGCCGCTCACCTCCAGCCGGCGGCTGGCGCCAGAGCAGCTCATGCGCCTGATGGGCGATGTGCAGGACGCGGCTGTGCTCTATCGCACCGCGCGCGGGATTCACACCAGCGGGCTGAGCGATGGCGACCAGGTGTTGATGGTGGCGCAGGATGTGGGGCGTCATAACACGATAGATCGTCTGTGGGGGCAGTGCCTGCGCCGCGGCCAGCCGACGGAAGATCTGATCCTGCTCTCCACGGGCCGCATCAGCTCGGAGATGCTCAACAAGGCGGCCAAGATGCGCATTCCCCTCGTGGCCAGCCGCACGTCGCCAACGGCCCTGTCCATCGAGTTGGCGCGCGCGTGGAATATCACCCTGGTGGGCTATCTACGCACCGGCAGCCTGCGCGTCTACACCGCAGCAGAGCGGCTGGGCTTCGACGGAGGAAATCATGGCTCTCAATCAAGTTCATAACTACAGCATTTGGCACCAGGCGGGCAGCGACAAAGCTGAGATTCGGCTGCTGCTTGACACTGGCTCGCTGGCCACGATCAGCAATCTGCCATTGGCTTCGGCCACTTTTATCGTGGACCTGCTGCGGCATGAGAAGCCAATCTACTGGGACAGCGTGGCACGGCTGGTCTACACCTCATCCTGGGAACCGGTCGGCGAAGGCGAGTAGCTCCAGCTCTAGCCTCCTGAACTTGTTCGGGAGGCCGCTGAGGAGAGAAAGGGATTCAACGATGAGCCACTCACCCATGCCATCATCGGTGGGCGTCGTGATTGACGGCCACGCCTTGACCGTATCCACGGGCACTACCGTGTTGGCCGCCGCGGCCGAGATTGGCGTGGACATCCCCACGCTGTGCTATCATCCCAACCTGACGCCCAACGCAGTCTGCCGCATGTGCGTCGTGGAGCCGACCCGCGGTCGCACCCTGATCCCGGCCTGCGTCGCGCCCTGCGTCGAGGGACTGGAGGTGCACACCGACACCCCGCGCGTGCAGCGCGCGCGCAAGGTGATCCTGGAACTGCTTCATTCGACCGTGGACTGCTCCGAGGCGCCGCAGATTCAAACCTACAGCGCGCGCTATGGCGCGGACCCCGCGCGTTTCGCCGGCGGCAAGCGCCGCGACGCGGCCGTCAAAGACGACAATCCCTTCTACGTGCGTGACTACAGCAAATGCATTCTGTGCTGGCGCTGCGTGCAGGTCTGCGCCGACGACGTGCAAAACACCTTTGCCTTGACCCTGGGCGAGCGCGGCTTTCACACATCCATCGCCACCTTTTTCGACGCGCCGATGCCGGACACGACCTGCGTCTTCTGCGGCAACTGTGTTGAGGTGTGCCCCACGGGCGCGCTCAAAGGCAAGCAGGAATGGCTGCTGGAGCAAGGTCTGTCGTTGGATGAGATTCGCCTGCAAACTCGCCGCGCACGGCGAGCCGTCCGCCGCACGGAAAGTGACGATTGAGCGCGCCAGGCAACGCCGAAAAGTGAGCTTGGCGGCGACAGTGGGAGGTGACCAGATGATTGCTGAGCATGTGACTCGCTCCACCTGCGCGTACTGCGGCGTGGGCTGCCAGGTCAATCTGCACGTCAACGCCGAGCAGCAGATTTTTCGGGTCAGCGCGCCGCAAGACGCCGCGCCGAACTATGGCCGGCTGTGCGTCAAGGGGCGCTTCGGCATGGACTTCGTCTACCATCCCAGCCGCCTGACCACCCCGCTGATCCGTCACGACTACGCGGATATTCAAGCCGGCCGCGCCCGGCGAGGGCCGCTTGATCTGGATGGCTTCCGCCCGCTGAGCTGGGATGCCGCGCTCGACTTAGTCGCGCAGCGGCTGGCCGCGATCAAGGCGCAGCACGGCGGCGACGCGATTGCCGCGCTCTGTTCGGCTAAAGCCACCAATGAAGACAACTACGTCTTTCAGAAGTTCATGCGCCAGGTGCTGGGCACGAACAACGTAGATCACTGCGCGCGCCTCTGTCACGCCGGTTCGGTGACCGGCCTACAGATGGCGATCGGTTCGTCGGCCATGTCGAACGCGATTGCGGAAATGCCCACGCTGGAGTGTTTCATCGTCACCGGCTCCAACACCACCGAAACGCATCCGGTCATTGCCACGTTCCTCAAGCAGGCGGTGCGCAAGCACGGCGCGCATCTGATCGTGGCGGATCCGCGCCACATTGAGCTGGCCGATTTTGCCGAAGTGTGGCTGCGCCAGAAGCCGGGCACTGATGTGATCCTGTGGCAGGCGCTGGCGCATGTCATCGTGCGCGAGGCCTGGTATGACGCCGACTTCATCCGCACGCGCACCGAAGGCTTTGCAGATTACATCGAGAGCCTGGAACGTTGGACGCCGGCTTACGCCGAAGAGATGACCGGCGTGCCGGCCGCGGACATCGTCAAGGCCGCGCGGCTCTACGCGACGGCCAACCGCGCCGCGATCTACTGGGGCATGGGCATCAGTCAAAGCACGCATGGCACTGACAACGCGCTGGCGCTGGCCAACCTGGCGCTGATGTGCGGTCATTTGGGCGCGGAGGGCGCCGGCCTCAACCCACTGCGCGGGCAGAACAACGTCCAGGGCTGCTCGGACGCGGGCGGGCTGTTCGACATGTTCCCTGGCTACCAGCGTGTAGACCACCCCGAGATTCGCGCCAAGTTTGCCTGGGCCTGGGGCGCGCCGCTCAACCCGCAGCCCGGCCTTGCCACGCCGGAGATGGTGGACGGCGCGGGCAGCGGTGCGCTGCGCGCCTTCTACGTCATGGGTGAGAATCCGCTGATGAGCGAGCCCAACCTGGCGCATGCGCGGCACTGTCTGCAGAACCTGGATCTGATCGTCTGCCAGGACATCTTCTTCAACGAAACCTGCGCGTACGCCGACATCATCCTCCCCGCCACCAGTTTTGCCGAAAAGGATGGCACCTTCACCAACTCGGATCGTCGCGTGCAGATGGTGCGCGCCGCGATTGAGCCAATCGGCGCGGCGCGCGCGGATTGGGAGATCGTGTGCGATCTGGCCGGCCGCGTGCTGCACGAACTGCATGCGTTGGGCGCGACGCCAGGCTCACGGATGGGGGATTTGCCGGCGGCTGCGCCGGCCGCGGTGGCCGACCTGGCCCTGGGCGCGCTGGCCGGCTATGCTTACGATCATCCGGCGGCGATTTGGCAGGAGATGGCGCGCTTGACCCCGCCCTTCCAGGGCATCAGCTACGCGCGCTTGGAGGCGGAGGGCGGCGTACATTGGCCTTGCCCCACGTCCGATCATCCCGGCACGCCGTACCTCTTTGCGGAGAGTTTTCCGCGCGGCCGCGGCAAGTTCCACAGCCTTGACTTCCTGCAGCCGCATGAGCTGCCGGATGCCGACTATCCGCTGATTCTGTCCACAGGGCGCGTGCTTTTCCATTGGCATGGCGGCACGATGACGCGGCGCTCGAAGCTGGACGACATTTACCCGGAGGCGGTGGTAGAGGTGCATCCGGAGGATGCGCGGACGCTGGCGGTCAGCTCAGGGGCGTGGGTGGAACTCAAGTCGCGACGCGGGCGCATCGAGTGCAAGGTGTTGGTGACGGGGCGTTCGCCGCAAGGGACGGTCTTCTTGCCCTTCCATTTTGCTGAAGCCGCCGCGAATGAGTTGACCCTGCACGACCTCGATCCGCTGGCAAAGATACCGGATTACAAAGTGTGCGCGGTGCGCCTGACGCCGTTGGATCGGCCGGACGGGGCTGTGTCGGGGGTCAGCAGCCCCGGCGCGCGGCGGTGAGTGGAGCAAGAGAAGATGAGATCTGATTATGGGCCAGCAAGGCCGCAATGTGCTGTTGAATGGCGACACGGATGTTACGCCTGGTCTCTTCGATAGTCATGCCATTGCTAAAGCACCCTGGCAGGCTAGGGCTATAGGCGAAATACCCTTCGTCTTCTGGCTCTTTCTCCATGACAATCCCAAAGTCATAGAATTTCACGGCTCACCGTCCTGGTTTGCACCCTACGTTGGTAGATCCGATTCTTGGTGCACCGGAGAAAAGTGCGTAACTGGTGGATAAGCCTGGGGCGCGGTTCAAGATACTAACACGCCTTTTGATTTCAGCCAGGTTTCTACTTCTACCAAAACCCATATCAGATCAATACTCGGTTTACCTGTCAAGGGTGACTCGCTGACGCGGTTATGCTCGTCATGAAAATGGTGCGGCGACGTGGATATGCTTGGATAGTGCGGAGCGTTATCCCATCTCAACAGTGGCACGCTCGTAAACAATTGATATGCGTAGTCTAGAGAAGTCGTCTCCTGGTGTAACCAGACCTGAAACTGATAGTTATCTAGCAATCGGCAACGGATTTTCACCTCTAGTTGACCGGCTGGGGTTTCGTCATAAGACACGATGCGCGTGTTCTTGATCAGAGATGCTCCTTGTAAGATGTTGAGCAGGTTATCAACGAGGGCGAGCATGCAGTAAATCCTGGTAGGTCTTCTGCCAGTCAGAGAGCATTGCACGAGCTGTGCGCCATGCCAGCCAATCGTCTTCTTCAGAGGGCGTCGCGCGGTTCTGCAGGTAGGCTGTAAACTGCTCGAATTCCATCGCGTGTTTGTGTTCGAGCCTACGCACGCGACGCCGATAGTAAAGCAATTTGGTGTGCACAGCCGACAATGCCAATTCCCACAAGGCTTCCTCGACTGTGGCGTAGCGTTGTTGGGCGACGAGTGCACCCGCGACCTTATCTAGAATGGTAGCTGCAGAAATTCCAAGCGCCATGAACAGATCCTTTCGGTGCGTGGAGCGATCAGGCAAACGTTCCTGGTGAAACAGGGATGTGGAGGTCGCCTGCCTGGCATCAGGAATTGCTCTGAAGCCCTGAATGGGTCATCAGAGAAGTCAGTGTACACTTATCGACTTGGCGTGTCAATTTCCCCGGCATACGTTTAACAGTCAGTGACGCCAGTAGAACGTCCCGCGCCTACATAGTAACAGATGACGTTTAGTTGACTGCCGTCATTCCGCCGTTAAGGCGCCGATATTCCGCCGTTAAACGATAACGGCGCGACTTGCGCGCCGGGTCGGCCACGGCGCGCCAACCGTCGGCCACCCACGCCATCATGAGATCACGCGCGGCGCGCGGGGAGTTCTCATTCCCAAGGGCGGCGGGCAGATTTCTTCCCAGCGTGCGGCGATGACGGTGATGTCGGCCGCGTCTATTACCAGGTTGTCGTCCAAATCGTAGCGCGGGTCCCAGCCAGGCGCCTGCGCAGTTTCCCCCCAATGCGCCGCCACCTGCGCGATATCAATCACCGTCACACTGCCGCTGTGATCGAAGTCCAGCTCCGCGCAGGTGGGCGGCGCAGGTGGCGGCTGCATCTCCAGGCTGCGACAGGTGTCCGCGGCGCAGCCCTTCAGCACAGACAGCCAGGCGGACAACTGGGTCAGGGTGGTCGGATCGGCGCTGGCGGCTAGATTTTCCAATTCGTAGGGATCGGTCGCCAGGTTGTACAGCTCGCGCTCGCCGGTATCATACTCGATGTACTTCAAGTCTGCCGTGCGCAGCCCGGTGTAGAACAAGGGGACGCTCACAAAGCGCGGCGAGTCGAAAGGATCGGGCGGCTCACCCAGGGGATCGCGCAGCAGGAGGTGATCGCCCACAAACTGCTCGAACAGGAAAGCCTGCCGCCAGGCCGTGGATGAACTGCCGTTGAGCAAGGGCAGCAAGGAGCGACCGTCCATGTAGGATGGTGGTTTGATCCCCGCGATGTCGGCCAGGGTTGGCGCAAGGTCCACGATACCAGCCAGGTAAGGTACGGTTTGACTGATTGGCGCCTGCGGACCGCGCACGTACAAAGGCGCCCGGATATCCTCTTCATACCCCAGGTACTTGCCGGGCAGCAGGCGGTGCTGACCCATGTGATAGCCGTTGTCGCTGGTGAAGAAGAAATAGGTGTTGGTCAACTGCCCGCTGGCTTCCAGAGTCTGGACCAGACTGGCGATCGTTTCATCCACAGCCTGCATAGACTGCAACCATAAGCGGTACTGATTGTCAATCTGCTGCACTTCGGCCGGCGTCAGCAAAGGCAGGTTCTGAATCGCCTGCGGCTTATCGCTGACGTCTGGCTCGTTGAACGACGGCGTGCGCGGCGCCAACGTGTCGGTGAAGAGTCCGGTATGACGGGGCGCAGGCGTGGAGGGCGTGTGGGGAGAGAATGACCCAAAATAGACAAAGAAAGGCTCGGTGATGGCGATCGTGCGCGTGATGAAGCTCAGCGCTTTGGTGGTCAGCACGTCCTGCAGATAGTCCTGCGGGGCGCTGCCATAGGCCACCAACGTTCCGTTTTCGTTCAACGTGTAGTTGAACTGATTGTAGCCGGGCGCGGTGGGAGACGGGCTGTACCATTCGTTCCATCCCGGCGGGATGTAGTTGGACGGGCTGCCATACGGATAGCGATTGAGGTATTTGCCAAACAGGGCCGTGCGATAGCCCGCGCCTTGTAGTCGCGTGGCGATGGTGTCGTTTTCCAGGCCCAAATCACGGAAGGCTTCGAAACCGCCGCCGGGCGGCGGCCCATTGTTGTAGACGCCGTGGTTGTGCACGTACTCACCGCGCAGCAGGGAGGCGCGCGAGGGGCAGCAGATGGAGGCGTTGACGAAGAAGTGGGTAAACGTCATGCCTTGCCCTGCCAGCAGCGCCTGCAGGTTGGGCATCGTGGTTACGGTATCCAGGTTCAGATCGAGATCATCGGCCAGGAAGAAAATGATGTTCGGCGGCGGAGGCGTGTGTGCGGTCGTCATGGGGCTGGCATCCTGCGGCCCAGCGGGCGACAGCGCCAGCCCGGGCCTGGCGCTGTTAACCAATAGGGCGAGTATGAGCAGAATCGTCCCGTATGCCAACAGGATGCCTCCGACAAACGACAGAAATTGGGGCGTTGGTATGCACGAGGCGTCAAGCGGTGTTATTGTAACAAGCCTCACCGTTTCCAGCAAGTCTGGGCCGCTGACCAGCATCCTCATCGAAATTCGTGGCGCCCTGGAGCGGTCTTGCCAGCAACCGCGGATTGTGATACCATGCGAAGCGTTGAAAGGAGCATAGACGATGAGGGAAACCGAGGCCGATCTGGTTGTCCAAGTGCAAGAACTCAACCGACGGCTGCAACGAATCGAAGAGACGTTGCGGCGGCTCGAGTCATTGCTCAACACGCAAGAGGCGCCGGCAGAGACCGACGTATTGGTTGATCTCCCACAGACCAGCCTTGTCGCCAGTCCGCGCCTACGCTATCGCCGCCAAGCCGCGGACTTTGTCATGACCGTGGTGCGGGAGCGCTGACATGCCAGCTTATCATACAGGTAGTTTTGATCCGCCCGCACCCGTCGGTGTCGCGTCATTCGTCAACTTGGGTAATGAGCGACAAATAGACAACGTCCCGATGCTGCTCGACACTGGCGCCGACGTCTCATTTGTGCCGGAGAGCGTGCGTCAGGCCGTAGAGGCTGAAAAACAAGAGACAGCCTATGAGATTGAATACCTGGAAGGCAGAACGCCTTCGCTGTTGGCGTCCGTTTATTTGCAGATGAAATGGCAGGGACTGAAGTTTACCGGCAGCTACCTGGTCACGACGGCCTCCTATGGCGTCATCGGCCGCAACATCCTCAACCGTTTGGTGCTCGTCCTGGACGGCCCATCCCAACAATGGGAGATCCGTTAACCGCAGTCTCTGTTGGCAGCATCAGTACCAAGCGCAGAGAGGTGGGCTGCCCTCTGCACTTGGTACACTACCCTTTGCACCCGGAGCGTTCTACGGCTGCAGGCGCAGCGTACTCACCGCCTTGACCTGGTCGCGGTCGAAGCGCATGGGCAAGTATTCTACTTTCTGCCAACGGGCGATCAAGTCGTCGTAGTGGCTGCTCAGCACGTTGCCGGACTGGCCGGTGGTGTGCATGAAGCGGCTGTTGTTCCAATTGCTCAGGTCGCTGATCTGCCGGTAGGATGGCACATGACGCTGGGCGAACGGTTTGCTGGGCCGGAATGGCGCCACGTCCACCGTGGAGCCGTCGCCGCCGTTCGGAATCTGGCGGCTGAAGATGTTCTTCAGAGCGCTGACCTGGTCGAACGGGTTGTGTGGGAATTCTGCCACGTGCACCTTGTCCCAGCGCCAGGTTTTGAGGTCGCTGCTGCCCATGCGTTCCGTCAGGTCCTTGAGCGCCTCCTGCAGGGCGACATGCTGGGTAGTTCGACAATCCTCCGCGTCCGGGGTCAACACGTTGTCACACCACGGGCTGTTGGCCTGGGACAGGGTTTGCAGCAGGTAGGTGGGGTGGAAACTGGCGAGGTAGTCCGCGCCCAGGGTCTTGCCCAGGTCGTCCTGCAAAAGGGCCGGCTGCAGATGCAGCAGCCAGGCCGCGTAAATGGCCGCGGCCGCGCTGTCCTGGCGCATGACGCCGTCCCAACCCTTGAGCAGCTCAAGCGCCTGCGCCTCTTGCGGGGTCTGCGTGGGCGTTTGCAGGAAGAAGGGGAGCAGCTCCAGCGCCTGCAGCGACTTCTGGTCGGCCTGCATGGCGGCGATGTCGTCTGGCGACAGCTTGGCCTTGGCCTCGATCATCTGCACGATGCGCGTGGCGCGGTAGGGCGGCGCCCAATCGGTAGCCAGGAAGTAGGGATAAGCGTCCGGCGCAACCTTGTTATTGGCCGTGGCGATGAAGCCGCTGGCCGGGTTGAAATCGTGCGGCAGGTCATCGAACGGAATGAATCCGGTCCAGGCATAGTCGTCATTCCAACCAGGAACCGGCATGTAGCCATTTCCCTGCGCCCGGATCGGAATGCGGCCGGGGCCGTAGTAGCCGATGTTGCCGTCTACGTCCGCGTAGACGAAGTTCTGCGATGGCCCGATGTAGGCGCGCAAGGCGGTGCGAAATTCGTCCCAGCTCCCTGCGTACATCACGCCCAAGAAGGCCTCGACGGTGGTGTCGCCGGCATCCAGGCTCGTCCAGCGCAGGGCCAGCGTCGTGCTGGCATTGCTGGTCACATCGGAGATCAGCGGCCCGTGCCGGCTGGCGCGCGCCGCCCAGTAGATCGGCTCCTTGCGTCCTTTGACCTGGATCGTCTCGCTGATGACAGTCAGCGGCTGCCACGCGCCGTTGACTTCGACCTCGTTGGGGTTGGCCGGGTTGATGCGCTCCATGTACAGGTCCTGCACATCTGGCCCCAGGTTCGTGACACCCCAGGCGATGCGGTCATTGTGACCGGTGGGCACGCCTGGCATGCCAGGCAGCGTCGCGCCAATCACGTGCAGGCGATTGCCCTGGATGCTGGCCAGGTACCAGATGGAGGGAATCTGCGCGCCCAGGTGCGGGTCGTTGGCCAGCAGCGGTTTGCCGGTGGTAGTACGCGTGCCGCTGACCACCCAGTTGTTGCTGCCGATGTTGAGCGCATCGGCGCCCAGCAGGGCGCGCACGCCGCTTGAGAGATGCGCCAAGTCGCCGGCGCTCTGCCCCAGGTTGGGCACAATCAGGGCACCGTTGTCGGGATAGGCCGGAAAGAGCTGCGCGGCGCGTTCGGGTCCCAGCGCCTGATAAATCTGTGCGCGCACCAGTTCTGACACGTAGTCCCCGCCCAAATTCCAGGCCATCATCTTGGCCCAGACCAGGCAATCAGCCGGCTGCCAGGGCGCCGGACTGAAGCCCAGGATCGTGAACTCGATGGGTAGCGCCGGTTTGCTCGCCAGGTACGCGTTGACGCCGCTGACATAGGCCTGGACGACCTGCTGCGCCTGTGGAGAGAGCGCGTCCCAGGCTTGTTCGGCCGCGCGATACGTCCCGAGCGTGCGCAGGAATTTGTCGGTATCCACCGTGGATTCGCCCAACACCTCCGACAGGCGGCCGGCGCCCACGCGACGCTGAAATTCCATCTGCCACAGGCGATCCTGGGCGTGGACGTAGCCCAGGCCGAACATGGCATCCAGGTCATTCTGCGCGTAGATGTAGGGGACGCCATCGGCATCGCGCACGATGTCCACCGCGCCTTGCAAGCCCTGGACCTTGACCGACCCGTTGACCTGGGGCAGTGAGCGACGCAGCAAGAGGTACCCACCGCCGGGTACCAGGATGAGTAATGCCAAAATGATACCGAGGATCGCGAACAGGACTCTGCGCATGGTTGGTTGCCTTTCAATCAGACTTCCGAAGTCTTCAGACTTCGGAAGTCTAGCTTAAATCGTTTCCCCGCTGGCGATGGTCTTCTCGTTGAAGTCTTTTTCACGGCGATGGGGTCGAATAACGCAGTTACGACCGATGCGGGCGCCGGCGGGGATGCGCGCGTCCGTGCCAATCACCGTCAGGCCGGTGCTGAAGCGCGCGGGGTCCTGGCGGTTTGGTGCGTTATCATCCCCAGAGCCGATTTCGGCTTTGGCGCCTACGACGACATCGGTGTCAATGATGGCGCGATCCACGATGGCGCCTTCACCAATGATCGTGTCGCGCATGATGATGGAATCGCGCACCAGCGCGCCCGGGGCGACGAAGACGCCGGGCGAGATGACCGAACGTTCGACGCGACCCTGGATGCGACAGCCGTCGCACAGCAGGTTGCCATCCACACGTGCGTCTGCGCTAATCCAGGCCGGGGGGCGTTCTTCGCTGCGGGTGTGAATGACCCAACGCGGGTCATCTAACTCCAGCGCGGGCGTTTCGGCCAGCAGGGCCATGTTGGCTTCCCAATAGGCCTGCAGGGTGCCGATGTCAACCCAATAGCCTTCGAAGTGGTGCGCAAAGACCCGGCGGCGTTTGACCAGCGATGGAATCACCTCCCGGCCAAAATCCACCTGCTCCTTGCCGTCGCGCGTCAGCCAGTCAATCAATGTCTCGCGTTTGAAAACGTAAATGCCCATCGAGGCCAGCGTGCTGCGCGTGCGCCGCGGCTTCTCTTCGAAGTTGCTGATGCGTCCATCAATTTCAGTCTTGACCATGCCGAAGCGGTAGGCGTCGAACGGGCTGACCTCGCGCACGGCCAGGGTGACGTCGGCTTTGGTCTGTTCATGAAAGGCTAACAGCTTGCGATAGTCCATTTTGTAGACGTGGTCGCCGGCCAGAATGAGGACAGCATCCACGTTTTGTTCCTGGACGAAACCCAGGTTGGAGCGAATGGCATCGGCCGTGCCGCGCTGCCAACCGCCGCCGTCACGCGTCGGGTACGGTTGCAGAACCCGTACACCTCCCGTCGTGCGGTCGAGATCCCACGGTTTGCCCAGGCCAACGTGCTCTATCAGCTCACCGGGCTGGTATTGCGTCAACACCGCGACGTTGAAGATGTCTGAGTTGACGCAGTTGGATAGCACAAAGTCAATAATGCGAAACTTGCCGGCAAAAGGCACGACCGATTCAGCCCGCTGCGTGGTCAACACGCTGAGCGCAGGGCTTTCACCGCCGGCCATGATCATGGCGAGCGCTTTCATGGCACCTCTCTTCCTCTATTTATCCTACGGTCTCGCCGCTGGCAATCGTCAGGCCAGGGAAACTGCTCTCGTCAAGGTCGCTGTTGATCAGTACATTGCGGCCGATGCGCGTATTGGGCGGGATGCGGGCGCCCTTACCGACCACCGTGACGCCGATGTTGAGTTTGTCCGGTTCCTTGACATTGGGCGTGATATCGTCGCCTTCGCCCACCACGGCGCCGGCTCCCACCCACACGTCCTTGTCAATGATAGCCTTGTCAATCACAGCGCCGGGGCCGATGTAGGTATCGTTCATGATGATCGAGTTGCGCACGACTGCGCCAGGGGAAACATAAACGCCCGGCGAGAGCACCGAATGTTCGACCAGGCCGCGCACGTTGCAGCCGTTGGAAACCTGGCTCTTGACCACACGTGCTTGCAGACCGATCTTGGCCGGCGGCCGTTCTTCCGAGCGAGTGTGAATGACCCATGTGGTGTCGTATAGATCGAGCGCCGGCTTATCCTCCAACAAGGCCAGGTTGGTTTCCCAGTAGCTTTGGATCGTGCCGACGTCCACCCAATAGCCTTCGAAGGGATAGGCGTATACGGCATCATCAGCGATCATGCCCGGAATCACGTGCTTGCCAAAATCAAGGCTCGACTCTTTGGCCGCACCCTGCCGCAAACGCTTTTCCAGCGCGTCGCGGTCAAAAATATAGATGCCCATCGAAGCCAGGGTGCCTTTGTCGCGCAGTTTGGGCTTCTCGGTAAACTCGGTGACCTGTTGATTCTCGTTGACGCTCATGATGCCGAAACGATCGGTCTCTTCCAGGGGCACATTCATGACCGCCACGGTCAGCGATGCGCCCACTTCCTGGTGATAGCGCAGCATAGCGCCGTAATCCATACGGTAGATGTGGTCGCCAGACAGGATCACGACCAGGTCGGCCTCGGTATCGTCCAGGTAGCCCAGGTTTTGGTAAACGGCATCCGCCGTGCCTTTATACCAATCTTCCGCGCGGCGGCCCTTGTAGGGCTGCAACAGGCGTACGCCCCCGCGGTTGCGATCGAGGTCCCAGGGCTTGCCAATGCCGATGTGATCGTTGAGCGAGTGTGGACGGTACTGCGTCAGCACGGCGACATTGAAGATGCCAGAATTGACGCAGTTGGAGAGGGTGAAATCAATAATGCGGTATTTGCCAGCAAAGGGCACCGATGGCTTGGCCCGTTTTTCCGAGAGCACGCTGAGCCGCGCGCCCTCGCCGCCGGCCAGAATCAAAGCGACGACTTTCTTCAAGATTTACCTCCCTAAAAAAGAACCATCAAAGACGTATGCCCCCTTAGGGCGCTAACAGCAGCCATTGATCGGCGCACCAGCCTTGACCGGCTTCCCCTTTGACTTCCCACCAGGTGTAGTTGTCGGCCGTAATGGGACCTTGCACCACGGTCAGGATCGCATCGGCGGGAAAGCGTGTGGCTAATTGAAAGCGCAGGCCCGCGCTGCGCCGAGCATTCAAGAATTGCGTATTGACGACTCGCACTTGACTGCCAACCGTGATCGTGCTGCTGACGGTGGCGGACAACGTCGCCGTCGGCGTGATGACCAGGGTTGCCGGCGGCAAGGTCACGGTGGCCGGGGGAAGGGTGGGCGTCAAGGGCGCGGCGTCAGTCGGCGCTGCGCTGGCCGCTGACGTAGGCGCCGCCGCCAGGGCGGTGGGCAGCGGCGTAGGCTCCGCCGCGGGTGAACGTCCACGCAGCGCGGTAATGAATGGGGCCGGCGCCCGCAGTCCGGCTTGAATCAGAGTGAGGGGGGATCGAAGCGCGCCGCCCACCCAGCGTGTCGCCACGCTTCCTGCTCGATCCCCAAAACGCGGCGATGAACGGTCAACGAGCGCGGTCGCCAGAAAGGCCAGGATGAGGAAGATGGCGGCATAGCCCAGCAAGCGGTCGGGACTGAGCTTGCGAACGCCGCGCACAGCGTAAACAACGCCGGCATAGAGACCGACGGGAAGCCCAAGCACGATGATGAAGCCGATGAAGAGCCACGGCCACGGCAGGTTGAGTGTCCAGCGGGCCAGGAAAAAGGCAGCCAGGCCAATGCCGATGAAGGTCAAGCCGATGAGCAGAGACTGCAAACCCTGCTGCCATTCTGGACGCGCGTGCTCCTGTTTGTTAACGCCAGCCAGGATCGCACGCAGGCGGTCCACCTCGTTGTTGGCCGCGGCCAGTGCGCGTGACTGGCGCAGCGAATTCTGCTCTAGTTCAACGGTGCGTTGGCGTTGGCGCTGCATCTCGCGCTGGAGCTGAACTACGTCGGAGGGTAATGCTTCCTGGATGGTACGGTACAGCGGCTGCTCGACCCGAGGCCAGGGGCGATCGCTCAGGTGCGGCCAGATTTCAACCGCCAACTGCGCCGCCAGGTTGGCCTGTTGATGTAGCTCGTCGCCGGTCACGCTGGCATCGCCGCCGAGAACGCGCGCGGACAGCGCCTGAATATCAGACAGGGCGGCCGCGCGGTCAGGTGTGAGCAGGTTGGTGAGCGCGGTGGCGGCCTGACCGATCTCTGGAGTCTGGGACGCGGGATCGGTCGCCAGATTTGACGGAAGGCTGGGCTGCGCCAGCGGCTCCTGGTAGAGAGCCTGCGTCAGCGCCGCGTTCAACTGCAGCAGGGCCAGCGCCGACTCAGCCGGCGACTGCGCGCTGTTTTGGGCGTGGATAGCCGCCTCCAGGCGTTCGCACACACTCTCCAGGCTTGGTGACATCCCACAGACCTCAACGTAATGCGGGGTGATTGGTCGCACGGCCAACATGAAACAACTAACGGAGAACTTGCAGCCGCGCAAGTATACCGCATGAACGCGAAAACCGTCAATCCACTTGGTCGAACGGGGTGCATTTCAGAATGGGGGCGGGTCGGGCGATTGAATCGCTGCAACCACTGCCAAGCCGAACCTTTGTGGGGCTACGCCGCGATACTGAAATGCGCCCGCTACGAGATGCAAGCCCCTCCGGAGCTGTCAGGCCCGATAGGGCCTTTCACTTTGTAGCCCGATCCGTTCACGGTCGGGCGGCGTTGGTTGCGCGCAGGCCATGCGGCATCCAACCCCGCCGGAGGCCAAAGGCCATCCGGCTACGAAGTGCAAGCCCCTCCGGGGCTACGCCCTCATTCAGAAATACACCCGTCGAATGGCACAATGCCACATAACGTCGAACTAGGCGTTGACGCGTCGCTCGCCATCGTCGCGTACAAAAACCGAGAGGAAGAAGCTGACGATGCTGATGATCAGCCCGCCGAAAAACGCGGCGCTGAAGCCGTCGACGCGAAAGCCGATGTTCAGCGCCTCGGCGATGCTGCTGGTCAGCAGGAGCATCAGCGCGTTGATGACTAGCGTGAAGATGCCCAGGGTCAGGACGATGAGCGGGCAGGTCAACAGCGTTAGGATCGGTCGGATGATCGCATTGACCAGGCCGAAGATGAACGCGACGATGATAACCGACTGCCAACCGTCATAGGCGATGCCTGGCACCACCTGCGCGGCAATGCCGAGCGCCAGCGCATTGATGAGCAGGCGAATGATAAAACGATTCATCGTGACCTCCTTGTCTGTGGCGCGCGCCGCTCATAGCCGCTTACGCATGGTGAGCAAGGTGCGCATCTCGTTGAAACCAAATCGCTGCAGCACATCGGCTGCCTCTTGATGCGTCGCCTGAATTGAAGTATAAATTGGATAAATGGGATAATCGCGCAGCATCGTCAGAGCGTGATGAATCAATGGGTATTCGATCTTGCCGCGCTCATCCGGGTGTACAAACAACTCCAGCGTATGTTGGCCTTGCCAGCGGGCCATTTTCAGCAGTAAAAAGGCATCGAACTGGTTGGGCTTGGCGGCATTGGGCGCCACCAGGCGCGCAACCCGCGAGTGGCCCAGTACGTTGAGAAAGGCTTCATTCAGGCGCCGTTCGATGTAAAGATGAAAATGATCGGCGCGCACCGGGCGCCACCAGTGCATGAGGCTAGGGGTGGCCGCCAGCGCCAGTTCATAGGTGGCGTACCATTCATCCACGTGCAGCGGGCGCAGCCCCGGCGGCGGCGCAAACGAGGCCATAGTCTTGGGCACGCGCGCCAGGCGATAGTCGCTCAGTCCGCCCAGCACGTCGAAGCCCATGCGCTCGTAGAGACCACGCGCGATGTCGTTGTCGCGCCGCACCTGCAGAATGGCCCAGTCTCCGCCGCGGTGATGGATATAGTCGAGCGCCGCGGTCATCAGTTGGCGGGCAATGCCGCGGCCGCGATAGGATCGCGCCACGGCCACGTTGGCAATCGCCCAGCGCTGTCCGTAGCTGTCAACCCGCTGGACGGTGATGTTGCCAACCACCTGGTCATCTTCCTCCCAGACGAAGCCGTCGAGCATGTCGTGGAAATCTGGGCTGAAGCGGCTGAGGAACATGGTGAATGGCCCCATGTGGCCGAAGGTGCGCATTTCGCGCAGCGCACTCAGGCCGCTGGCGTCCAGCTCATCGGCAAAGGCGTCGTGAATGAGGTCAGCCACCTCGCCCAGGTCACGCCGCACGTCGAGCGGGCGCAAATGGGCAGCTTGCATTGGTTGATTCGCCGTCGCGGTCAGCGCGTGCGTGGTCATCGGTCCCGGTCTGCTCCCAGGTCGCTTGGATGTGGTGAGTTTAACATCGTTTCGGGGAGATGTCAAAGGCGTGGTTTTGTCAGCGAACAGCAATTACTGGCATCGGCTGTCGGGGCAATCCCTTAACAAATTCTTAAACGAATTCTCATACGATCAGCTTGCCTTTTCGGCGCGATAGGGGTATGCTATCGGTCATGCACGCGGCTGCTGGGCAGCAGGTCGCGGCTGCATGACGGCTCATTGGCTCGGCGCGGAGGTTGGTATGGCAGGACGTGATCCAAAAACGAAGAAAAGTGCGCCTGTGATGCGGCGCGCCTGGTGGTTGATTCCAGTGGCGCTGCTGGGTGCATTTTTCGTGCTGACAGGCGGGGGTTTTCTGGCGGCCAAAACGCTGGAGGAGCGAGATAGCTTTTGCGCGTCGTGCCACTCAGAACCCGAGGCGACCTACTACCAGCGTTCGCTGGCTGCGCAGCCAAGCGACCTGGCTTCCTTTCATCACGGCAAGTCCACGCGCTGCATTGACTGCCATGCCGGGCCGGGATTGGGTGGTCGCGTGGCGGCCATGCGCCTGGGCGCGGGCGACCTGCTGGCCTTTGCGCTGCACACCGCCGTGCAGCCGGCGCCGCTGACGCAGCCGATTGATGACGCCCACTGTTTGAAATGTCACGCCGACGCCGTCGCCACACGTGACATGAACCGCCACTTCCACGCCTTTCTCAGCCAGTGGCAGGCTCGCGACCCCAAGGCCGCCACTTGCGTGGATTGCCATCAGGCCCATCCCAGCAATGGCGATCCCAAGCTGCAATTCCTTAACCGACAGCACACCGAAGAGACTTGTCAGCGCTGCCACAGCTTCCTCGGTGAAGGCGGCTAATGCGGCTGATTTCGTGCTGATTCAGATCGGACGCAGATAAACGCAGAAAAACGCAGATTGGATCTGAGCAGCTCCTCAACGCAGCGCCTGCTGCCCAGCAGTATCGCCCAATCTGCGTGCGTAGCCAGCGTTGATCTGCGTCCTGTCTATGCCTGTGCACGCCTACATCCGAAAGAACCGGAGTTCTGGCGTGGGACGCAGATAAACGCAGATGAACGCAGATTCGAGCAAAAATCTGCGTGCGCAGCCAGCGTTGATCTGCGTCCTGTCTATGCCTGTGCACGCCTACATCCGAAAAACCGGAGTTCTGGCGTGGGACGCAGATAAACGCAGATGAACGCAGATTCGAGCAAAAATCTGCGTGCGCAGCCAGCGTTGATCTGCGTCCTGTCTATGCCTGTGCACGCCTACATCCGAAAAACCGGAGTTCTGGCGTGGGACGCAGATAAACGCAGATGAACGCAGATTCGAGCAAAAATCTGCGTGCGCAGCCAGCGTGAATCTGCGTCCTGTCTATGCCTGTGCACGCCTACATCCGAAAAACCGGAGTTCTGGCGTGGGACGCAGATAAACGCAGATGAACGCAGATTCGAGCAAAAATCTGCGTGCTCAGCCAGCGTGAATCTGCGTCCTGTCTATGCCTGTGCACGCCTACATCCGAAAAACCGGAGTTCTGGCGTGGGACGCAGATAAACGCAGATGAACGCAGATTCGAGCAAAAATCTGCGTGCGCAGCCAGCGTGAATCTGCGTCCTGTCTATGCCTGTGCACGCCTACATCCGAAAAACCGGAGTTTTGGCGTGGGACGCAGATAAACGCAGATTCGAGCAAAAATCTGCGTGCGTAGCCAGCGTGAATCTGCGTCCTGTCTATCCCTTTGCACGCTTACATCCGAAAGAACCGAGCGAGCTGGTCTCCTGACCAGCTCGCTCGGTTTTTTGCGCTCAGGCGCTTACGCCTCGTCGTTTAGCTCAAGGCCCTCCGCGGGCGCAGGTGGTTCGGCGTCCGGAGCCTTGCGTTTGCGCGGCGCGCGCTCACGCTTGGGCGCGGCTTTGCGCGTGGAGGGTCGCTTCGGCGCAGTCGCTGCGACCGGCTCCGTGGTCACGATTGCAGGCTCAGCCGCCCCATCGTCAGCTTCTGGCGTAGGCGGCGTGGCCGGCGCAGGCGTTTCTACTCGGCTTGGCTCTGCGGCCGCGGCCGGCGCAGGTTCTGGCGTGGCCGGCGCCAGGCCCAAGCGCTGCTTGCGCTCGCTCAGGCTCTCTTCGCCGTGCTCAATCGGCGCTTCGGGCGTCGGCGGCCGCAGCTCGGCGTTGCGCGCTTCGATTTCCTGGATCGCTTTGATGACGGCCATGGCCACCGTGCCGCGGCCGGTGTCGTGCCAATCCTCTACTAACGGCCGCAGCAGGCTGATCACCCTGGCGTGACCGATCTGCCCCAACCCTTGCGCAGCTAACTGACGCACTTCCCCGTCCCTGTCGGTCAGCGCTTCGGACAGCGCCTCCACCGCCAGCGGATCCGGCCCTAGCTTGCTCAATGACCAGGTGGCCGCGCGCCGCACCAGGCGGAACTCATCCCGCCGCCGCAGCGCCGCAATCAATGGGGCCACCGCCAGCGGCGATCCGACGCGACCCAACGCCTGCGCGGCGACCTGGCGCACGCCGGGAATGGCATCCTTCAACGCGGTGATGAGCGCCTGAATAACCTCATCGTCCTGCGCTTGGGCCAGCCGGCCCAACGCGGCGCTGGCGCTGGCGCGCACGCCGGGATCATCGTGCTGGGTCAACTCGATCAGGCGCGGGATCGCCGTGACCTCGCCCAGCTCGGCCAATGATTCGGCGGCCGCAGCCAGGCCAACGGGACTATCGCCAGCGAGGGTCTGCTGTAAGATTCCGATTGCGGCTTGACCGCCTACATCTTTCAAGGTCATCGCTGCCTCCCATCGGACAAACGGTTCTGCATCAAGCAGTAGATCGCCCAGGGCCGTTAGATCGTGACCGCTGAGCGGAACGTCGCGCAGCGCGGCCGCGGCCTGCCAGCGTTGGTGCGGAGACGGGCTTGCCAGCGCCATACGTTGTTGGCGCAGCCAGGCGCGCGCTTCCGGCTGCCATTGGAACCGGGTGTAGCGCAGGCCGCGCAGCACCTTTTCCTGCCAGCCTTGCAGCCGTCGGGCCAGGCGCTGCCAGGCGCTTCCTGCCTGGCGTGATGCTGGAATGGTCGCAGTCGTGTTCACGCGGGTTGACCTACAGAGACGATCATCATCGGGTGGGTAGTATACACGCAACCGCCGTTGCTGCAAAGAAACCCGTTGCGCAGAGAGCAGTTCCCCACGTGTGCTGCGCTGCCGCTTGTAAGCGGCTTTGGCCTATGACAGGTCACTTGCGAAAAAATCGCCTCTTGACAAACCGATCCCTTGGCCTTCCTCATCGTTCCATCGCTCTTCAGGGTGCCTTTGTATTCCACGGCTGGCGGCGCGCTCGCAACCTACGATGCCGAGAACCGGTTGACCGGCATCAGCGGCTCGACTCAGCATTCGGCGAGCCGCGCTCACGCCGAAGGCTCAGGGCAGGTCGTGGGGGGAAAATCGTTACACCCTCGGTGCGATGCCGATGCAACGCCGACCGGCGCATTGCGTTCACGCACGTGATTGTCCGCTAACGAAGCCCATTAGGCGCGATTTCAATTGCTCGCTGCGGGTCAACAGCGCAGCGCGTATGCATCGCAAGGTTGTTCGTGTATCGTGTTTCCGCTATAATGTCCCCACCATTTCCACCACGAGAGGCGTGTCATGTCTCCGAAACCGATCAGCGACAATACCTTGTTTTACGGCGACAACCTCAAGATTCTGCGCGAGTACATCACCGATGAAAGCGTGGACCTGATCTACCTCGATCCGCCCTTCAACTCCAGCCGATCGTACAACGTGCTCTTCAAGGACGAGAGCGGCCGCGAGGCCGAGTCGCAGATCATGGCCTTCGACGACACCTGGCACTGGGGCGAATCGGCCGCGCAGCAGTACGAAGCGCTGATCTCCAGCGCGCCGCCGCACGTGGCCGCGATGATCGGCGCGCTGCGCCAGTTCATCGGCGCTAACCAGATGATGGCCTACCTGGTGATGATGGCTGGCCGCCTGGTGGAACTGCACCGCGTGCTCAAGCCGACTGGCAGCCTCTACCTGCACTGCGACCCGACCGCCAGTCATTACTTGAAAATGGTGTTGGATGCAGTCTTTGGACCTCAGAATTTTCTGAACGAGATCATTTGGAAGCGAACAAGTGCCCATAGCAGCGCGAAGCGATACGGACCCGTTCATGACGTGCTCTTTTTTTACGGCAAATCTGAGATGTTTGTTTGGAACCAGCAATATGAGCCATTCGATGCGGCCTATGTAAGTACCCATTATCGTTCCACTGATGAGCAAGGAAGAGCTTTCACCCTGTCCGATCTGACGGCTGCGGGCACGCGTAACGGATCATCCGGCCAACCATGGCGCGGCTTTGACCCTGCTTCAAAAGGGAATCACTGGAAATACACCATCGAGAAGCTCGAACAACTTGATGCTGAAGGGCGTATTTACTGGCCTTTGCGAGGAGGATGGCCCCGATATCGCCGCTATTTTAGCGAAGTCAAAGGCGTTCCTATACAGGATGTTTGGAGCGATATCGATCCCATCAATGCCCAGGCGGCTGAACGCCTCGGCTACCCCACGCAGAAGCCGCTGGCGCTGCTCGAACGCATCATCCAGGCCAGCAGCAACCCCGGTGATTGGGTGCTCGACCCCTTCTGCGGCTGCGGCACGGCCGTGGCCGCGGCGCAAAAGCTGGGCCGGCGCTGGATCGGCATTGACATCACGCACCTTTCGATTTCGCTGCAAAAGTACCGCCTGGAGAGCATGTTCCCCAACCTGACCGTGCGCGTGGTGGGTGAGCCGGAAGACTTGGGCGCGGCCAGAAAGCTCGCCCAGGACGACCGCTATCAGTTTCAGTGGTGGGCGCTCTCCCTGGTGCGCGCCAAGCCAGTCGGCGGCGCGGCCGGCGTCAGGCAGGGCAAGAAGGGCAGCGACAAAGGCGTGGACGGCGTCATCACCTTCATGGACGATCGCAGCGGCAAGGCCAAGCGCGTGCTCGTGCAGGTCAAAAGCGGGCACGTCAAGTCAGGCGATGTGCGCGACCTGATCGGCGCGCTGCAAAACGAGGACGCGGCCCTGGGCGTTTTCATCACCCTGGAAGCGCCCACCAAGGAGATGGAGGCGGCCGCGCACGCCGCCGGCTTCTACGATTCGCCGGGCTGGGGCAAGAAATACCCCCGCATTCAACTGCTCACCATTGAGGAATTACTCAAGGGCAAAACGGTCAACATGCCACCCTCCGCGCAGACCTTCAAGCAGGCGCCGCGCGCCGACAAGGCGACCGAGATGAAGCAGCCGGAACTGGCCGGACTGACCGATGTTTAGCGCGGACGATTCTGTCCAGCGGTTGCTGCTCCTGAGCGACAATCCCGCCATGTTTTCATCCACGCCGCTGCGCATTGTGATTATTGCCGATGACCCCCTGGCTCGCGCGGGCCTGGCCGCGCTGCTGGCCGGCGAACCAGGCTGCCAGGTGATCGGTCAGACCCCGGCCGACGCGGAGCTGGCCGCCACGCTGGACGTGTATCGCCCGGATGCCGTGCTGTGGGACCTCGGCTGGGATCCGCAGCGCGTGACCGCGCCGGGCGGCAAGTCGGCCCTGGAGCGCCTGGCCGAACTGGAACGGCCCGAGCTGGCCCTGGTGGCCCTGGCGCCCGATCCGACCCACGCATCGGCCGTGTGGGCCGCCGGGGTGCGCGGCCTCCTCTTGCGCGACGCTACCTCAGACATGATGATTGCCGCGCTGACCGCGGCCAGGGCGCGCCTGGCCGTGTTGGACCCCGCCCTGGCCCCGGCGCTGATCATGCCCGCCGAACGCCCAACGGCCGCCCTGCTTGAGACGTTGACTCCGCGCGAGCTGGACGTGCTGCGCCGACTGGCCGAGGGCTTGTCCAACAAGGAAATTGCCCGCCAGCTCATCATCAGCGAGCACACCGTCAAATTCCACATCAACGCCATCCTGGGCAAACTGGGCGCGCAGAGTCGGACCGAGGCCGTCGTGCGCGCCACGCGCCTCGGCCTGGTTGCCCTCTAGTCTCAAGCACGCGCTTCAACCTAACCTTTTTTCCAGGTCGCACCCTCACCAAGCGGCGGAAGCCTGCGCACGCGGGCTGCGCGATACTGGTCCTGTTTGATTGGTAATGATGATTCACAGAGGAGAAAATCAGATGACTTCAGTTTTACAGGATTTTTCGGATGCATTGGCGCTCACCGTGGAGCAGGCCGGGCCGGCCGTGGTGCGGGTGGAAGCGCGGCGGCGCCTGCCGGCCACCGGCATCGTCTGGTCGGCCGCGGGCGTGATCATCACCGCGCATCACGTGGTTGAGCAGGATGACAATATCGGCATCGGCCTGCATGACGGGCGTACGCTGTCCGCGCGCCTGCTGGGTCGCGACCCCACGACCGATGTGGCGGTGCTGCAGGCGCAGCTTGGCAATGGGCAGTCTCCCCTGGCCGCGCCGACCTGGGCCGACCCGGCTAATCTGCGCGTGGGACACCTGGCGTTGGCTCTGGGGCGTCCAGGTCAGCGCGTGTTGGCTACCTTCGGCATCGTGAGCGCGCTCGGCGAGAGCTGGCGCACCCCGGCCGGCGGCGAAGTAGATCATTACTTGCAGAGTGACGTCGCGATGTATCCTGGCTTCTCCGGCGGCCCCTTGGTGGACGCGGCCGGCCAGATCATCGGCATGAACACCTCGGCCATGCTGCGCAGCATCAGCCTGACGATTCCCGCGCCGACGCTGCGCCGGGTGGTGGAAACGATCCTCTCGCACGGCCGCGTGCGTCGCGGTTACCTGGGCGTCAGCGCGCAGGCGGCGCGTTTGCCGGCCCTGCTGGCTCAGCAGTTAAACCAGGAAACCGGTCTGCTGCTTGGTTCCGTGGAAGCTGATGGCCCGGCCGACAAGGCTGGTCTCTTCATGGGCGACACCATCATCAGCCTGGACGAACAGCCCGTGCGCCATCTCGACGATCTGATGGCCCTGTTGAGCGGCGACCGCGTCGGCCGCGCCGTGGCGGCGCGCATCGTGCGCGGCGGCCAGGTGCAGACCGTCAACGTGGTCATTGGCGAGCGCAGCGCGTAATCCTGGAGAGGTGTGAGGAACACGCATGTCAAACATACTTTTGCAGTTGAACGATGAGGTTGCCGACCTGGTCGGCGGCACGCAGCGCAGCCTGGTGCAGATTACCAACGGTGGAATGCGCGGGGCCGGGTCAGGGGTGATCTGGCGCGCGGACGGCTTGATTCTGACGAACAATCATGTCGTGCAACGGCGCTCGCTCAACGTCACACTGCCCGATGGCCGTAAGCTGCCGGCCCGGCTGGTGGCGAGCGACCCAGATAACGACCTGGCCGTGCTTGGCATCGAGGCCAATGGCCTCCCCGTGGTTGACCTGGGCGATTCGCGTGGTCTGCAGCCGGGTGAACTGGTGTTTGCCCTGGGGCATCCGTGGGGGGTGCGCAATGTCGTCACCACGGGCGTGGTCATCGGCGTCGGTTCGCAATGGCCGGAGATGCCGCGCAGCTCACGCGACCTGGTGATGGTCAGCCTGCACCTGCGCCCCGGCAATTCCGGCGGCCCCCTGGTGGATAAGGTCGGCCGCCTGGTGGGCATCAACACACTGATGACCGGGCCGGATGTGGGCGCCGCCGTGCCCGTACACGTTGCCAAAGAGTTCCTGCGTCACTCCGTGCGCGTTTGATCTGAAAACGTCCAGAGCGATTGAAATTGCGCCTGACCGCGCACCGCCGGGCGTTCAGTTCAGAGCGAATGAATTCTCGCCTGATGGGCGTACCGCCAGGCGTCCGCCTGCGCGGACGCGATGTCGGCCGGCGCAGGCCGGCCTTGTGGCGGCACGCCCTTTCGGCCCGAATTCATTCGGCGGCTGCGAGCGCCGCCAGCGCGAATCTGCGTCCCGAACGATTGAAATCGCGCCTGACCGCGCGCCGCCGGGCGTCCAGAGCGAATGAATTCGCGCCTGATGGGCGTACCGCCAGGCGTCTGCCTGCGCGGACGCGATCTCGGCCGGCGCAGGCCGGCCTTGTGGCGGCACGTCCTTTCGGCCCGAATTCATGCGGCGGCTGCGAGCGCCGCCGGCGCGAATCTGCGTCCCGAACGATTGAAATCGCGCCTGACCGCGCGCCGCCGGGCGTTCAGAGCGAATGAATTCGCGCCTGATGGGCGTACCGCCAGGCGTCCGCCTGCGCGGACGCGATGTCGGCCGGCGCAGGCCGGCCTTGTGGCGGCACGTCCTTTCGGCCCGAATTCATGCGGCGGCTGCGAGCCCCGCCAGCGCGAATCTGCGTCCCGAACGATTGAAATCGCGCCTGACCGCGCGCCGCCGGGCGTTCAGAGCGAATGAATTCTCGCCTGATGGGCGTACCGCCAGGCGTCCGCCTGCGCGGACGCGATGTCGGCCGGCGCAGGCCGGCCTTGTGGCGGCACGCCCTTTCGGCCCGAATTCATGCGGCGGCTGCGAGCCCCGCCAGCGCGAATCTGCGTCCAGAGCGATTGAAACCGCGCCTGACCGCGCGCCGCTGGGCGTTCAGAGCGAATGAATTCGCACCTGATGGGCGTACCGCCAGGCGTCCGCCTGCGCGGACGCGATGTCGGCCGGCGCAGGCCGGCCTTGTGGCGGCACGCCCTTTCGGCCCGAATTCATGCGGCGGCTGCGAGCGCCGCTGGGCGTTCAGAGCGAATGAATTCGCGCCTGATGGGCGTACCGCCAGGCGTCCGCCTGCGCGGACGCAATGTCGGCCGGCGCAGGCCGGCCTTGTGGCGGCACGCCCTTTTGGCCCGAATTCATTCGGCGGCTGCGAGCGCCGCCGGCGCGAATCTGTGTCCAGCCCAGCGAGCGAATGAAATTGCGCCTGACCGCGCGCCGCCGGGCGTCCAGAGCGAATGAATTCGCGCCTGATGGGCGTATCGCCAGGCGTCCGCCTGCGCGGACGCGATGTCGGCCGGCGCAGGCCGGCCTTGTGGCGGCACGCCCTTTCGGCCCGAATTCATGCCGCGGCTGCGAGCGCCGCCGGCGCGAATCTGCGTCCAGCGAGCGAATGAAATTGCGCCTGACCGCGCACCGCTGCGTGTCCAGAGCGAATGAATTCGCGCCTGATGGGCGTACCGCCAGGCGTCCGCCTGCGCGGACGCGATGTCGGCCGGCGCAGGCCGGCCTTGTGGCGGCACGCCCTTTCGGCCCGAATTCATTCGGCGGCTGCGAGCCGCCAGCGCGAATCTGCGTCCAGCCCGGTTCAACCAGGCGGACGCAGATTTGCGCTAATTCACGCAGATACACACCGGCGCGGCGATCTCCGGTCTCCTCGTTACTCCCCGCTGAGATCGCCTCCCGTCGTCGGTAATCCGACCGGCGGCAAGATCTTGATGCGCACCGGCAGCGACTCGCCCAGCAGGTTGCCGCTGGCGTCGTTGGCCGCCACCTTGAAGTCGTAATCTCCAGGCGTCAGATCGGCTGGCACGATGAACTGCCAGGCGCCATCCGGGCCGACCTGCGCGGTGCCCAGCGCCTTACGGCCGGCGTAGATAGTCACCGTGCTGTTGGGCGGCGCTGCGCCGGTCAGCCGTTCGCCCGCTGGAAGCTGGCCGCCTGGCGGCAGGTTGATGGTGGGCGGCGCGGCCGGCTGTGCATCGGCCGCAATCGTGAACGGCAGCGGATCCGCAAAGACCTCACTGCCATCGGCGTCCACCGCGGCCAGGCGCAAGACATGATCGCCGACTGTGAGGGCCGCCGGCGGCACAAAGCTCCAGTTGCCCGTCGCATCGGTTGTGACTTCACCCAGAAGTTTGTCGCCATCATAGAGACGCACCTTGACGCCAGGTTCAGCCGTGCCGGCGAAAAGCGGCCGGCTGGTGTGCAGCGGCGAGACCAGGGGACTGGTCAGGGTCGGCGCTTTGACGCGCCCGCTGCTGGGCGTGCCAACCGGCGTTGGCGTGGCGGCGGGTGTTGCGCCCGGCGTTGTTCCCGGTGTTGCGCCCGGCGTGCCGCCGGCGCTGGGTGTTGCGCCTGGCGTGCCGCCGGCGCCGGGTGTGGTTCCTGGCGTGCCGCCCGCGCCGGGCGTGGTTCCTGGCGTACCGCCCGCGCCGGGTGTGGTTCCCGGCGTGCCGCCGGCGCCGGGTGTGGTTCCTGGCGTGCCGCCCGCGCCGGGCGTGGTTCCTGGCGTACCGCCCGCCCCAGGAGTTGCGCCTGGCGTGCCGCCCGCGCCTGGCGTTGCGCCTGGGGTCGTTCCTGGCGCGCCGGCTGTGGGCGTGGGTGAAGCGGCGTCTACGATCGTGATGTTGAGCGGCTGCGAAGTCGCCAAGGTGTTGCCGCTGGCGTCCACGACGCGGGCGGTGATGACATGGCTGCCGCTGCCCAGGGCCGGGAAGGGGAAGCGCCAGGCGCCATCCGGGCCAATCGTCGCTGCGCCAAGATCGGTGTTGCCATCGAAAATGCGCAGGGTGTCGCCCGGCCGGCCGGCGCCGGCGAGGTCGCCCAGGCTGCCAGCCGTCAACTGCGCACCGGGCGCGGGTGAGGTGATCGTGGGGATCACGACAGTCGGCGTTGCTGTCGCGGCATCCACGATGCTGATGTTGAGCGGCACGGAGGCGGCCAACAGGTTGCCGTTGGCGGCCACGGCGCGCGCCGTGATGACATGGCTGCCGCTGCCCAGGGCCGGGAAGGGGAAGCGCCATGTCCCGTCTGGGCTGACGGTCACCGCGCCAAGATCGGTGTTGCCATCAAAAATGTGCAAGGTGTCGCCCGGCCGACCGGCGCCGGCGAGGTCGCCCAGGCTGCCAACCGTCAACTGCGCGCCGGGCGCCGGCGAGGTGATCGTGGGCACCACGACGGCCGGCGTGGGCGTGGCCGCGGTCGCTGGCAGCACAGTGATATTCAGCGGGCCTGAGCTTGCCAGCACCTTGCCGCCGTTGTCCACGACGCGCGCAAACAGCGTGTGCTGGCCGGAAGTCAGCGCCGGCAGCGGCAGCCGCCAGTTGCCCTGGGCGTCAGCCTGCGTGTTGCCGATGGCGCTGTCGGCGTCGAAGAGGCGAATGTTCTGATTGGCGCGGGCCGTGCCCGCGGCGTCGCCCAGCCCATCGGCCGCCAACTGCGCGTTGGCGGTGGGTGATGTGAAGACCGGCGCAGGCGCCGGGTTGACGCGTGTCACCAGCACGATGAACAGCACCGCCAGCAGCAGTGCAGCCAGCACTTGCCAACGATCGAAGAGCGGCGTCCAGTACCATCCACGTTGGCGAAACATGACTTAAGCCTCCCCTAGTCTGGCTTTGGCCTGGCGAATCCAGTCGGCATAGTTCGGGCGACGCCAGGCGGGCGTCGGGCAGATCTGCGCCAACTGCTCCTCGCTGGCATCCGCCAGGGCGCGGTTGGTGCAAATGCCGGCATCGTACAGTTGACCTTCGAAGACAGCGCCGATGCCCTCCATCGTCTCGAAGTCGTCTGGCGCTGAGCCGTCCCACCCTCGACCGATCGAGTTCGTGGCTTCGGCGAGACGCCGCGCGTCGGCTTTGATGGCAGCCAGGTCTACTTTCTGAAAGCCCTTGATCCCAAAGATGCGGCGCAGCTCCTCGTCGTCCGCATTGGCCAGTTCCCAGAAACTGCCGATCCCCGCGGCGTACAGCTTGGCTTCGTACGACTGGCCGACGCCTTGCACTTTGGAGAGGTCCTGCGGACAGGCGGTCATGTGCGCCTTCTGATCGGCAGCCCCGCTGAAGACAGCTCCGCCGGCCGCCAGACCGGCGCCTAGTCCTGCCAGGCCGCTGATTGTGGACTCTTGTTGTCCAAATGGCGCGCTGCGACTGCCGTCGGCGGCCAGCTCTGCCTGCACATTGGCTGTTCTCACGTCGGCGGCCGCCGCTTCCGGGTGAGATGCTGCGCTGGCAAGCTGGCTGCGCAGGCTGTCCGCTTCTTCGAGGGCCGGAATTTGCGCGGGCCAATCGGCTCGCAGACTGGCCAGTTGGTCTTGCAGCGCGGCCTCGTGCGTGCGCGATTCGGCCAGGGCAGCTTCCAGCGCGCGATAGGCCGCATCACGCGCCTGCAGCACGGAGTCTAGTGAATCACGGCGGGCAGTGGTCTCGTTGAGCTGGCGGCGCAGGCTGTCCAGGTCGCCTTGCGCGGCGCCCAGGCTGGCATCCCGCGCCTGAAAATCGGCGCGCAAGCGGCTGATCTCATCTTGCAGGGCCGCCTCGTGCGTGCGTGATTCGGCCAGGGCCGCATCGAGCGATTGGTAGGCGGCCTCGCGCGCCTGCAAGGCGGCGTCGAGCGAATCACGGCGGGTGTTGGCGTCGCCTACCTGTGCGCGCAGCATCTCCAGTTCGCCCAGCGCCGCCGTCAGGCGTGCATCCACGTCCTGGCGACCGGATTGTAGGCCGCTGACCTGGGTTGTGGTATTATGCAGCTGCGTTTGCAGGCTGGACGCCTGACCGCGCGCCTCCGCCGTCGCAGCCTGGCAGGCCTGCAGCTCAGCCTGCAGCGAGGTCACGCGGGCTTTGACCGTGCTAAGGTCGCTGCGCAGGGCGTCCGCCTGGGTGCGCGTGGCCAACAGGTCGCGGCTGCGCTCTTGCAGATCAGCCTCGGCGCGCGCCAGGCGTTCCTCGCTGCCGCGGCGTTGGCGTCTGAAATAGAGCAGCTCCAAGAACCATTCGATGATGAAACCGATCAAAATGCCCAATACGAGGGCGGCTAACGGGCTGAAGTTGAACGAAATTGGCATAAACACCTTCCTTGTCTCGGCATCTGCAAGCACATGGCTGATTCCTGGACGGCGGCGCCCGCGAAGAGGGTGATGGGTCGCCAGGTGGTTATCTGGGCGATTGACAGGGATATTATAGCACAGCGGAATTAAAAGGTACATTACAAATGCCTGCAGCGGCCCCCGCTACAATAGCCGGATTGGCAGGCAGTCAACCCGTTGATGGTTGCCTTTGGCCGCAGCAGGGCAGGAAATCGGCGCCGATTTCGGAAACTAATCGGACATGCGGTGCGTTTTACGGGTTATGCTTCATGTGATGAGCGAACGCAAACTACGATGGCTGAGGCCAGGCCTGGTCATGCTGGCGATTGGCGCGCTGTGCGGACTCCTCCTGCTGGCCGTTGGCGCGCAGCGCTACGGTGGGCTGGACGGGCTTTGGCGCCGCGCGCAAGCCGCGCTGGGCGAACCACAAGCGCATCCCCTGTTTGTGCCGACGCCCCTGCCCACGGCCACGGTGGCTGCGATGGGTTTGCCGCCAGCGGACAGCATCCCGTCGCCTACGCCGCGCCAGCCGCGGCCAACATTGACGGCCACCCCTTGGCTGCCGACGTCGTCGCCGCCGTTGATCCTGCCCACAGATGCCACGCTGCCGCGCGCCGCGCCAACGACTGCGCCCACACCGCAGCTGCTTTTTCAACCGGCCGGGGCGCAAGTTTTGCTGGCTGGGGTGCGCCATGAGTGGCAGACCTGGAACAACTGCGGCCCTGCCACGCTCTCTTTTCAGCTCAGCTACTTCGGCAGCGCGCTGCGCCAGGAAGACATCCGCCGCGCCTTGCGTCCCAACAAAGAGGACAAGAACGTCAATCTGGGGGAAATGGCTGCGTTTGCCCAGTCCCAGGGTCTGCAAGCGTTGGTGCGCGCCCATGGCGACGCCGACCGCCTGCGCCTGCTGTTGAGCAACGGCTTGCCGGTGTTGATCGAAACCTGGCTGGAGCCGCACCCGAACGATGGCATGGGGCATTACCGTCTGTTGACTGGCTACGATGACGCCGCGCAGGTATGGATCGTCTATGATTCGTATGTCAGCAATGGCCTGAAAAAAGGCGATTCGTACCAGGGCATCCGCGTGCCCTACGCGGAGATGGAAGCGTTGTGGCGCATCTTCAATCACACCTATTTGCTTGTTTACCGGGCGGAGCAAGCGCCGTTGGTGACGGCCATCCTGGGGGCGGATGCCGATGCGGCCGCGGCCCTGCAGCACGGCCTGGCGCTCGCGCGGGCTGATGTGGACGCCCGGCCGCAAGACGCCTTCGCCTGGTTCAACCTGGGGAGCGACCTCACGACCCTTGCGCAGTTTACGGAGGCGGCCGCAGCGTACGACCGCGCGCGGCAGTTGGGTCTGCCCTGGCGCATGCTCTGGTATCAGTTTGGCCCGTTCGAAGCCTATTTTGAAGTAGGGCGCTATGCGGAAGTCCTTGCTCTGGCCGACGCCACGCTCAAAACCACGACCGATGTCGAGGAACTGTATTTCTGGCGCGGGCGCGCGCTGGCCGCGCTGGGCGATGCCGAGGGCGCGCGCCAGGCATTTGCACGGGCCGTGGCGCTGAACCCGCGCTTCGCCGCGGCCGTAGATGAGCTGGCGCGCTGAACAAGCGACCGTTGGCTTCGACGGACGATTTCAACGCAAGGGCGCCCTGTGAAAATGGTCGCGCCAGTGGTAGGTCACGCCTCCGGCGTGACGACGCTCTCGGCCACAGATCATGTTTCCCTGCGCCAGCGTCGTTCGGCCAGGAGACCGGACCTGCGGAAGACAACGCTGTTGCGAGCCAGCGTCCCAGGTAGGTCACGCCTCCGGCGTGACGACGCTCTCGGCCACAGATCATGTTTCCCTGCGCCAGCGTCGTTCGGCCAGGAGGCCGGACCTACGAAGACAACGCTGTTGCGAGCCAGCGTGCCAGTAAGGAAAATCGCGCATGACATTACGCGGACAGCCCACCTCACGATTCACACACATTGCCTGGAACACCCTGGTCGTGGCTGCCGCGTTTGGTCTGGCCGCCGCGGCCGGCCTGCTGCGCAACATCATCATTGGACGCCAATTTGGCATTGGGGCCGACCTGGATGCCTATTACGCCGCGTTCAAGCTGCCTGATTTGATTTTCAGCATCGTAGCCGGGGGCGCCTTGGCAACGGCCTTCATTCCCGTGTTTGCCAGGTTCCTGTCCGCCGATGACCGCGCGGGCGCCTGGCGTTTGGCCAGCGCCGTGACCAACCTGGTCGTCGTGGCCGTCACCGGGCTGGCAGTTGTTGCCGGACTGCTGGCGCCCTGGATTGTGCGCACGCTGATCGCGCCTGGCTTCACGCCCGCCGCGCAGACTGAAACCGCCGCCGTGATGCGCATCTTGCTGCTTTCCACGATCGTTTTTGGCGTCAGCGCGGTACAGGGCAGCGTCTTGCACGGCTTCAAGCATTTCTTGCTGCCAGCCCTGGCGCCGGTCGTCTACCCGCTCGGCATCGTGGCCGGCGCCGTTTGGCTCAGTCCAACGTTAGGCGCCCGCGGGTTGGCGGTGGGGGCTGTGGTCGGCGCGTGCCTGCACCTGGCGATCAAAATCCCGGCCCTGCTGCGCTACGGTTTTCACTGGCGCCCGGTGCTTGACCTGGGCGCGCCGGCCGTGCGCCGCGTCCTCTGGCTGCTTGGCCCGCGTCTGCTCGACCTGGGCGTCTTTCATGCGACGCTTATCATGATGACGAACCTCGCCTCGCGCCTGGGGCCGGGCAGCGTCAGCGCGCTGGAATGGGGCTGGGACGCGATGCAGCTGCCGGAGACGATCATCGGCACGGCCTTTGGCTTGGTTGCGTTTCCCACCCTGGCTGAACTGGCGGCGCAGGGCGACCTGGCCGGGCTGCGGCGCACCCTGCACCAGACGCTGCGCGTCGTCGTGGCGCTGACCGTGCCCGCGGCCGCCGGCCTGATTCTGTTTGGCCGGCCGCTGCTGCAGCTGCTCTATCAGCGCGGCGCGTTCGATGCCCACAGCACTGAGGCGGTTTACGTGGCGCTGCGTTTCTACGCGTTGGGCCTGGTGGGTCATTCCTGCCTGGAGTTGGTGGCACGCGCCTTCTTTGCGCGCCAGGACACGATCACGCCGCTGCTGTTGGCGGCGGCATCGGCGGCGGTCAACATCCTGCTGGGCCTGCTGCTCATGGGGCCGTTGGGCTTCGGCGGCCTGGCTCTCGCAAACTCGATCGCGGTCACGGCAGAAGTGATCGCGTTGTACGTTGTGCTGCGCCGGCGGTTGGGGGGAGAATGAGGATCGGAGATCGGAGATCAGAGATTAGAGAACGAAGATTGCGGAAGACTCGGTCATCATTGTCCTGTGGTATAATAGCGTGCCTGCCCGGCCTTTGTCTGGCGGCAGGCGCACCAACTAAGAGAGGATCAGCACAATATGGCGAAGCAGTGGAATAGTCCCCCGGCGATGCAGATTGATGTCAAGAAGAATTACTCAGCCACCCTCGTGACCATCCGGGGGACGATTGAGGTGGCCTTGTCGGCGCAGCATGCCCCGAAGACGGTGAACAATTTCGTTTTCCTGGCGCGTGAAGGCTTCTATGACGGTGTTTCGTTTCACCGCGTGATCAGCAATTTCATGATCCAGGGCGGCGACCCGACTGGCACAGGGACCGGCGGGCCGGGCTATCGCTTCGAAGATGAAACGCGGGGCAACCCGCTCAAGCATGAGACCGGCGTCATTTCGATGGCCAACGCCGGACCTGGCACCAACGGCAGCCAGTTCTTCATCACGCACTCGCCGCAGCCGCACCTGAACGGCAAGCACACCGTTTTCGGCAAGGTGGTCAAGGGAATGGACGTGGTCAACGCCATTCGCCAGGGCGACGTGATATCGAGCGTCACGATTACCGAGGCGTAAACCGCGCGCGCTGTTGGCCGCAAGGAACACAAAGAGCGCAAAGAGGCTGCCGACGTGGGGCTGCTCTACTGCTTCTTCGTGATCTCTGCGTTCCTTGTGGTCGAATACTTCTTCTTGGAGGGTATCATGAGTGTCGCTGTCAGGTAGACGGGTTCGTCAAGGCGCGGAAACGACCTTGCCCGGTTGACTCAGACGGCTGTTCGCTTGCGACCAGGTCAGATATGAGTATCAATGACATGGTGCGCAGCCGAGGGACCAGGCTGGTCGCTTGCCGGCTACCGCCGCCTGGGACGGTCGGAAGAACGTATCCTCAGCAACTTCCCCACCTTACGACCGGCTGATTTACGCAACGCCCTGGCTAATGTGACAGCCCACGTGGGCGAGATCGAACTGGCCGTCGGTGCTGCCAGATTTGCGAATTCCTGAAAGTTATATTACTATCGGGAACATGATCCCTAGATTTCTAGAAGAAACCATCATCGAGCGATGCACCTCCCTGCATAAGGTCATCTTGATCCTGGGCGCGCGGCAAGTGGGGAAGACGACCCTCCTGCATGCCATCGAGTCCAGGCTGGCACGCGCCGGTCGTCGTGTTCGCTACCTGAACTGCGATGTAGAAGAGGAACGCCGCGCGATTGACACGACCGCGCGGACGCTGTTGGACCGGTTGGTGGCAGGTGTAGATGTGGTGTTGGTTGATGAGGCGCAGCGATTGGACAACCCTGGCCTGACCTTGAAGATTCTTTACGATCTGTACCCTCAGCTCGTCGTGATCGCCACAGGGTCATCGAGTTTCGATCTGCGCAATCGGGTGACCGACGCCCTGACGGGACGCTATCTCGACTTCACCCTGTTTCCGTTTTCACTGGGCGAAATGCTGACTGCTTCCGGTGTTCTGTCTGACCTGGCGCTGCGCCAGCCGTCCGCCGATGCGCTGCTTCCGGGCCTGCTGCTGTATGGTCTGTACCCGGAGATCTACCTGGCGGGCGACCCGAAGACCCGGCAGCTTCTGCTCGCCAAACTGGTCGAAAGCTACCTTTTCAAGGACATCCTGGCCTTCCAGCGCATCCGCTATTCCCAGGTGATTGTGGACCTGGCGCGCGCCCTGGCGTACCAGGTTGGCAATGAAGTGAATGAGACCGAGCTAGCCAGCCGACTGAAAATTGATCGCAAAACGGTCGTGAGCTATCTCGATATTCTTGAGAAGGCGTTCGTGATCGCCCGCCTGCACCCATTCTCGAACAACCCGCGGCGTGAGATCGGCAAACAAGCCAAGATCTACTTTCTTGACCTCGGCATCCGCAACGCGCTCATCAACGACTTCAACGACCTGGCGATCCGCGCCGATCGTGGGCGTTTGTGGGAGAACTTCCTGGTCGTGGAGCGTCTGAAGCATTTCGCCAACCGCGGCGAGACAGTGCGCAGTCGCTTCTGGCGCGCGTACGGCGGCGCCGAAGTAGACTACCTGGAAGAAACGGCTGACGGCGTCCACGCGTACGAATTCAAGGTCGGCGCTGGTTCAGTGCGAGCCGGCGGCGACGCGTTTCGCCGCGCGTATGGCGTCGGCGTTCAACTCGTCAACCAGGAAAACTATCTCGATTTCGTGTTGGGTTCCTCCTGACCTGGACAAGCCGGCGCGCATGCCTCGGTGTGGGCTGCACTGACTATCGGTCTCGATGGTGAAACTGACGGCGCAGCGGCTGCGGTTCGATTTTACCGAGGAAATCTACACTGAAGAGGGCAAATCCAACTCCAGCTTGCCCAGGGTGATCAGGCTCTCCAGGTCGTCGAGACCGTCCGGGGCATACTGGCGAAATACGTTGCGCACCTGCGCCAGGGCGGCCTCATCGGCCAGTCCTAGCATACGAGCGATATCGCCCAGGTCAATCGTTCGACTCGCATTGAACTTCATGAGCGCCAGGTAAGGCAGAGGCAGCACCGGTAGTCCCTGCGCGTCGCGGTTAACTTGCGCGGCCTCTAACGCGACCGGCCACCACGGATCAATCCCTTCAATCACGTCAATTGATTCCCCGGCAGGGCTTTGCCAACGTGAGCCGCCGATACTGAGGGTTCCCATGCGCACGTAACCGGCAGCGTACAACTTGCGCGTCGCGATCTCAACATCTTGAACGCCAACGACGATGTCGAGATCGCGGGTGAACCGCTCTGGCATGTAGAGGCGTGTGGCGGCCGCACCGACGACCGCCCACAAGATAGGTGAAAGCACAGGCGCGAGATCAGGCCATTGGGTCATCGTGGTTCTCTCAAGCAAGAATTCACGCGAGCTGCCGCTGCCACTACGTTGGCGCCGTCGTGCCATATCAATGATCGTGCGTCGCGTCAAGGTGCGAACATCAATCGCTGCTGTCATGGCGTAATGATAGCACAGGCGCGCCATTTTGACGAAACGGCCGTAGCGGGCAGCCTTCAGCCGACTTGGGTCACTCCGCCGACGGCCAGCTTAACCGTCCCGGGGGACTGTGCGCAGCTCGTCCCCTCGGCTGCGCACGATTGATGGAAGTTGGCGAATTCAAAACCTTCTTGACCGTTCTTGCCCGGACTGCTATACTCTCGCGCAGAGGCAAACATGAGTACAAACATACCAATATCTCCCGAAGCGATGATCCGATATCGGCACGCAGCGCAAGCCAGAGATTTGGCGCGTAAGGAGGAAAACGGGCAACGCCGCCAGGCTGCGTGGATTATCGCACGCGAGGCCGCACGGCTCCTCAAGGATGTTTTCGGAGCCTCGCGCGTGATTGCGTATGGCTCACTGGCCCATGGCGCGTGGTTTGGTCCCCGCTCAGATATTGACCTGGCAGCTGAAGGTGTTCCGGTCGCGGCTTTCTGGCGTGCGTGGGCCGCGCTGGATCGAATTGACCCCTCCTTTGAGATTGACCTGGTTGCCTTCGAATCAGTCTCTGAACGCCTGCGCGCCGAAATTGTCGAGTACGGAGTCACCCTATGAGCAGCCGCTATCAAGTCCTTGCCCGGCGCATACAGCTTGAAGTTGAGGAGCTCGAACACACCCAGGCGACCATCCAGAAACATTGGCAGATTGCGCTTAGAACAACGACAGACCAGGACGCGTACCTCAATTCGGTGGCTCTCAATTTGCATAGTCTGTATTCCGGCCTGGAGCGGGTGTTCGAGTTAATCGCTGTCGAGCTTGATGGCGGCGCCTTGGGCGGTGAGGCTTGGCACACCGAACTGTTGCGGCAGATGGCCCTGGATGTACTGGACGTGCGCCCCGCTGTGCTTCAAACGGACACGGCTATGCGCCTGGACGAGTACCGCAAGTTCCGGCACCGCATTCGCAACATTTATGCCACCAACCTCGATCCTGAGCGGATGAAGCATCTGGTGCTGGAACTACCGGCCTTGTGGCGTCATGTTCGACAGGATTTGGATCGGTTTGTGGATTTCCTCAAGCAATTGACATCAGATTGATGCCGTGAGACCACTCAGTGCGCGCAATGGGTGGAGAAGAGATGTCCTTGACCATTTTGCTCAGACCGCTGTTCGCTTGCGACGAGGTCAGACATGAGTACCAAAGACATGCTGCGCAGCCGAGGGACCGGGCTGCGCACGAGTGAAGGTAGTTGGCGGATGCACAGGAAACGGCAACCGCTCACGGCGCTAAGCCTCGCTTCCCCACGTGTCAGGGCCGGAACGGTTGCCGCCATACGATGCGTCATGACAACGGGTCATGGCGCTGAAATGGCCCAGACTTGTCATTCTCCCTGTGACCCATCCTATCTCAGTTTCAATTCATCCACCCAGACGCTGAAATCAGGATAGCTCCCACTCGATTGGTTAGTGGTCAAGGCCTTGATGCAGACCGCCTGAATGCGGCGTCGTTCAAGAGACCGCCCGTCCGCCCTGCTGTCACCAATTATCCTTGCCTGCGCGCGTGCCAGGTCGCTGCGCACTTCCAGTATACACGCCCTCGCGCCCATCTGGACTGCACACTTACTGCACTCTTACTGCACTCTTTCTGCACAGATATGGCCAACCGCCGCGGGCGCAGTTTGACGGCGAGCGCAGCTTGCCCTTATAATGAACCCAGGATTCTCTATCTCCATCGCTGCATGGCTGAGGAGCCTCCGCATATGCCATCTTCCCTTGAAACCGGCACCGGCCAGGCGTGGCTGACGCTTGTCAAGCAGGCGCTGCACGCCTACCACGACGACCATGAACTGCTGGCACTCACGCGCCTGGCCGATTGGCGCCTGGTGCGGGCAGCCCAACTGCGTCCTCCCGGCGCCTCCCTACCCGACGCGGTGCGCGCGGTGCTGGCTGACGGCCTGCAGCGGCTGCAGGCCAGCGACGCCGTGGGCGCCGCGGTGCTGCGCCGCCACTACGTGGAGCGCGAGCCGATGGCGCAGCTCGCCCTCGACCTCCATTTCTCCGAACGTTCGCTCTTCAAACATCAACAGGCCGGCCTGACCGCGCTGAGCCAGCTCCTCTGGCAGGCCGAGGAGCACGCGCAACGTGTGGCTCGCCTCAGCGCACGGCAGCAGCAGGCCCTCGATGAGCTGCCAACCCCCACCTTCTCGCGGCTGTTCGGCGCGGACGAGATGCTCTGCGCGCTGCGCCGCTTCCTCACCGACGCGCAAGCGCACTGGCTGGTGGCCTTGGATGGCATGGGCGGCATCGGCAAGACGGCCCTGGCGCGCGCGGTCTGCGAGGCGCTGATCTACGAGGGCTGCTTCGAACGCGTGATCTGGATCACGGTGCAGCAGCGGCTGTTCGCCTGGGGCCGCGCGCACAGCCTGGACGCGCCCGCGCTGTCGTATGCGCAGCTGCTCGATGAACTGGCCCGTCGCCTCGATCTGGCCGCGACCACAGGTCAATCCGCTGACCGCCGCGAGGCGCCGGTGCACGCGGCGCTGGGCGAGCTTCCCACCCTGGTCGTCGTGGATAACCTGGAGACCGCGCCCGATGTGCAATCGTTGGTCATGGGCCTGCACCGCCTGTCACGCCCCGCCCGCATCTTGCTCACCTCGCGCTACGCGGTCGGCGCCTTCGAGCCGGTCACGTCGCTGACCACGCGGCCGCTGACGCTGCACGACGCGGTGGATTTCATCCGCTACGAGGGTCAGGATCGCAACATCGAGGCGCTGCACCACGCCAGCGAGGAGGACCTGACGCGTGTCGCGCGCATCACCGACGGCAATCCGCTGGCAATCAAGTGGGTGGTGGGGCAGCTGCAGTCGCTGCCGCTCGACCAGGTGCTGGGCGATCTCGTCCAGGTCAGCGAGGGCGATCACGATCTCTACCGCTATCTTTTTGCCTATGCCTGGCAGCACCTCTCTCAGCCGGCTCGCCATCTCCTGCTGCACATGCCGCTGCTCGACGCGCGCGGAACCGCGTGGCAGCACTTGGCCGCGGTCAGCGGGGCGCCGGCCGATGGCGAGTTTTGCCGCGCGATCCAGGAGTTGGTCAATGCCTCGCTGCTCAATGTGGGGCGCGCAGGGCAGGACACGGTCTACAGTATTCACCGCTTGACCGAGTATTTCGTCCTGTCTGAACTCGTGGGCGTGATGACGCCGGCGGCGCTCTCATGATCGAGACAGATCTGGCCGTTGATTTTCTGAGCGGCCTGGAGCGCAGCCTGCATTACTGGCTGGCCCGCTGGCGTCAACCGGCTGATCACGCGGCTTTGCAGCCGCTGCAGGGGCATGCGCTGCGCGCGCTGTGGTGGGCGGCCACGACCGGCGTATGCCTGCCGTTGGCGGTGGACCTGGCCATCGCCCTGCACAGCGACATGATGTACAGCGGGCAGTGGCAGGAGTGGAAGGTGTGCCTGGCCCGCCTGGCTGCGGCGGCCGATCGCGTGGACGCTGCACGCCTGTTCAATCTATTGCACCGCCTGGCCACGATGTGCTTTCGGCAGGGAGACCTGGACGAGGCGCTGGCCTGGGGTGAACGTGTGCTGGCGTTGGCCGCAGTGGGCCAGGATCGCCTGGGGCAAGTGATTGCAGCCAACCTGCTGGCGGAGATCTACCTGACTGCGGAGCACTTTGCGCCTGCGCAGGTGTTCGCGGAGCAGGCCGTGGCGCTGGCCGCGGCGGGCGGCGACACGCCGCGCCGGGCTGATGCTTTGATCAACCGCGCGCGCGTACACCTGGACGCGGCCGTGGCTGCAGCGGGCGGTCTGGCGGCCGTTGAGCTGCAGCCGTTGACCGCGGCGCAGACGGCGGCGCTGGAGGCATGGCTGCACGAGGCGTTAGCCCTGGTGCAAGCCTCGGGCGATGTGGTCTATGAGACCAAAGCGCACCTCTTCCTGTACCATGCGCTGGCCGCGCGTGGGGAGTGGGTGCAGGCCCTCTGGCGTGCGCAGACCGCCCTGGCCCTGGTCGAGTCCTATGGCGATGACGCTGGCCGCGGTGTGGTGCTGCAGGCCGTGGGGCGTTCCCTGGCCGGACTGAGCCGCCGCGCCGAGGCCATCGAAGCCCTACAAACCGCCATACGCATCCACGAGCGCCACGGCAACCGGCCGGCGCAGCAGAACACGCAGCGGCGCTTGGAGAAACTACTGCAGGTGAATTGACCACCGCGCAGCCCCGTGTATAATTGGCAAGTAAGATCATTTGATTGCCGGAATTCCAAATTTGAGCGATTCTTCTACCACATAGAACACAAAGAGCACAAAGACCCCGCCAATCTGCGACTCTTCTGCCGTTTCTTTGTGCTCTATGCGTTCCTTGTGGTCTAGTGCGTGCTGACTTTGTATTGCTGATCTGACTGCCAATGCGGAGGATCCATGTTGCCAATTCCTGAACCGACTCCCACTATTCAACGCTTGGAGAAACCGCATGCATATCTTAGTCGTTGACATCGGCACCGGCACGCAAGACATTCTGTGGTTCGATTCGACGCGCGATCCGGAGAACTGCCTGAAGTTGGTGGCGCCCTCACCCACGTTGCGCGTGGCCGCGCAGATTCGCCAGGCGACGGCCGCCCGGCAGCCGCTTCTGCTCAGCGGCGTGCTGATGGGCGGCGGGCCGAGCGCCTGGGCCGCGGAGGATCATCACAAGGCCGGGCTGCCCATCTGGGCCACCGCGGCCGCCGCGCGCACCTTCAACGACGACCTGGAGGCCGTGCGCCGCGACCTGGGCATCGAAGTCGTGAGCGCAGACGAGGCCGCGGCGCTGGCCCGGCGGTCGGATATGGCGCACGTGGTGTTGAAGGACTTTGACTACGCGGTGATCGCGCAGGCCTTTGCTGCTTTTGGCCTGACCCTGCAACCGGATGCGGTGGCCGTCGCGGTGTTCGACCACGGCGACGCCCCGCCGGCCGTCAGCGATCGCCAGTTTCGCCTGGATTACCTGGCCGCGCGTTTGCAGACCGACAGCCGCCTGTCCACTTTTGCCTTCCCGGCGGCGGCCGTGCCGCCGATCATGACCCGTTTGCAGGCTGTGGTGGACAGCGCCCGCGCAGAAGTCTCAGCGCCGCTGCTGGTGATGGACACCGCGCCCGCGGCCGTGTTGGGCGCTTGGGACGACCCGGTGGTCAGGGCGCACCCATCAGCGCTGATTGCCAACGTGGGCAACTTCCATTGCCTGGCCTTTCAGTACCTGGACGGGCATTTTGTGCGCCTGTTCGAGCATCACACCGGGCTGCTGACCCAGGAGACGCTAACCGGCTGGATCGAGCGCCTGGCCGCTGGCTCCATCAGCCACGCGGAGGTCTTTGCCGGGCATGGGCATGGCGCCGTGGTGCTGGATTCGGCGCCGGTGGGGCTTGATTTTGTCGCGGTCACGGGGCCCCGCCGCGCGCTGCTCAACGGCGGCCGGCTGCCCGTATACCCGGCGGCGCCGCACGGCGACCAAATGATGGCCGGCTGCTTTGGGCTGCTGCGCGCCTGCGCCGATCATTTTGCCAACTGGCGCGACGAAATCGTCCACGCCGTGGACAACGGGCAGGGCGTCAGCCTTTGGTGAACACATAGAAACGACGAGGAGAAAACAATGAGCGACTATGAGCTGACAGGAACCCGCGTCGAAGTGCTGCGGCACATTCCGTATGGCATTCACATCATCACCACGCGCGATCACGAGGGATTGCACGCGGCCTCGGTCAGTTGGGTGATGCAGACGTCATTCGAGCCGACGCGCCTGGTTGTTGCGCTGCGTACGTCATCGCGCATCTTACAGCACATCCTCAACAGCGAGGTTTTTGCTCTCAATCTTGTAGCTCGCGAGCAAAACCAGATGGCGCAGGCTTTCTTTCAGTACGTGCAGGCAGGCTTCGATCAGGACACGCTCCACGGCTATCGTTGCCGCCCGGGCGAGACTGCTTGCCCCTTGTTCGTGGATGCGGCCGCTTGGATCGAGTGCCGCAATATGTGCAGCATCGAGGATTGCGGCGATCACACACTGCTCATTGCGGATGTCGTGGAGGCCGGGCTGCGTCTCGCCGCATTCACGCCCCTTGAACTGTGGGAATCGCCCTGGTCGTACGGCGGTTAGCGTTTTCTGCGGTTCGCAGCAGGCATAAAAAAGCGCCGGGCGTTTTCAACACCCGGCGCTTGCATTTTTTAACTACTCAGCCATCTGTCGCCACCGATTGAAATCGGCGGCTGAAATGGGGGAAACCTGCTGAAGCAGGTTCGAAACGCCGCCCGCAACCCGCTTCAGCGGGTTTTCAGGGGTATCAGGCGTCGGATTCATCCGATGCTGGGGGCCGGCTGAGTAATTGCATTTTTCTTGGTTTAGGCAGCGAGCCCGGCTGCAGTCAGCACCGGGCGGAATTTGTAGCCATAAACGATCACGCCTTCAGGCCCATCTTCGGTCAACTTGCGTGTGACCATCTCCACCGGCATACCGATCTTGACATCGTCAGACTCGATATCGGTGAGCTGAGCCGTCAGCATCGGCCCTTCGTTCAGCTTCACCAGGGCCACAGTGTACGGCAAGTAGCTCTCGAACCCGGCCGGCGCATCGTACATCGTTGTGAACGAGTAGACTTCGCCGCGCCCACTCATTTGCTGCATCGTCTGCGCCGGTTCGGCGCAGTGGGGACATACATCCCGCGGCGGGAAAATGGCCTTCCCACATTCATCACAAATTTCGCCCATCAGGCTATAGCGTTGGCGCCGCGTGCGCCAATTTCGTGCAACTCCCATGGTCATTGACCTCCACGTATCTGGGTGAAAAAGCCCTCAATCACGTTCATTCTATCACACTTTTTTCTCAAAACCTATCAACTTGTCTCATCTTTCACAACAACAGGCAAGTTTGACAGCTTCTGACAGGCCTTCGTCACGGTTCATTGGCGAGAATATGGGTGATAATGGTGGCCCCACTGCCGCCAATGTTCTGCGCCATGCCGATGCGCGCATGAGGCACCTGGTTGGCGCCTGCTTGTCCTTGCAACTGCTGCACCAGTTCCACAATTTGATAAACACCGGTCGCGCCCACGGGATGCCCACGCGCTTTCAAACCCCCCATTGTGCTGATGGGAACCCGGCCGCCGATGGCAATTTCGCCTTCCTCTGCCAGGCGCACACCGTGGCCCGGATCGGCAAAACCGGCCGCTTCCAATGACAGCGCCGACATGATGGTGAACGCGTCATGCGCCTCGAACAGGTTGATGTCACGCGGCGTCATGCCAGCCTGGGCATAGGCGCGCTGCGCGCTCAGAAAACCGGCTTCCAGCATCAGTGGGTCACGCCGGTCGTGCACGGCCAGGGTATCGGTCGCCACGGCAGACGCCAGGATGCGCACCGGTGGGCGGTTCAGCCCGAATTCGCGGGCGCGGTCGCTTGCGCAGAGGATGACGGCCGCGGCGCCGTCACAAATGGGCGAGGAATCGAGCAGGTTCACCGGCGCGGCAATCATGCTTGATTTGACATAATCCTTGACTGTCAGCGGTAGGTGGAACATGGCATTTGGGTTGTTCAGCGCATTGCGGTGCGCGTTGACGGTGAAATTAGCGAACGCCTCGTGCTTGACGCCGTACTGGTGCATGTAGCGCTGCATGAGCATGGCGTTAAGCCCCACGAAGGAAACGCCCTCCGCCGCTTCGTATTCTTGATCGGCCGCCAACGCCAGGCCTGTCGTGGTCTCCTCGCCCGCAGTGTCGGTCATTTTCTCGACGCCCAACACCGCCACCACGTCGTGCGCTCCGCTGGCTACGGCCAGGTAACCCACACGCAGCGCGGCCGCGCCTGAAGCGCACGCCGCCTCGATCTTGAGGGCTTCGACGCCGCGCCAGCCCACGAAGTCTGCCATCAGCGCGCCCAGGTGTTCCTGTCCGGCCAATTCACCGGAGAGCATGTTACCCACATACAAGGCGTCAACGGACTCCACGCCGGCGTCGCTCAGCGCGGCGATCAAGGCGTCATGACCTAAATGGCGCAGCGAGCGGTCCCAAATTTCGCCGACGGGCGTCTGTCCAATGCCGATAATACTCACTGATCTCACAGCAACACTCCTTACGCCGTCTGCAGCTTGCCGCGATAGCGGACATAGGTGGCGTAGTCAATTTCCTTGCGTCGTTCAATATACTGGCGCGTCAGCGGAGCCGTGTCGCGACGCTGCGCGATGCGGTCGGTCACTTCGAACGAAATGGCATCGCTGCCCGCGCCTGACCCAAAGGAGACGATGAGCACGCGGTCGCCCGGTTCTGCAATATCCAAGATCGCGGTCAGGCCGATGACCGAAGAACCGGCATAAGTATTGCCGATGAGGCTCACCAGCAGACCTGTTTCGATTTGCGCCGGCGTAAAGCCCAGGGTCTTGGCCGCTTTCTGCGGGAACTTGAGGTTTGGTTGGTGAAAAACGGCAAAACGATAGTCCGCCGCCGTGCGACCCATTTCACTCAGGAGCATCTCGGCCGCGGTCGTGATATGATGGAAATAGGCCGGGTCGCCCGTGAATCGCTGCCCGTGCGACGGGTAGTGCGCATAGGGCCGGCGCCAGAAATCGGGCGTGTCAGTCACGTACGACAGCGAACCTTCGAGCACGGCGACGCTTTCCTCGCCTGGGCCAATAATGAACGCGGCCCCGCCTGCGCCCGCGGTGTATTCCAAGGCGTCGCCGGGGCGTCCTTGCGCCGCGTCCATGCCAATGCCCAGGGCGTAATCCGCCATGTGTGAGCCGACGAAGCCGAAGCATGCCTGCAAGGTTTCGGTGCCTGCCTTGCACGCAAACTCCCAATCGGCCGCCTGCGTCGTGGGCACGGCGCCAATCGCCTCTGCCACGATGGTGGACGTCGGTTTGACGGCATACGGATGCGATTCGCTGCCCACCCAGACCGCGCGAATGAGCCGTGGGTCAATGGCGGCGCGCGCCAGCGCATTGCGCGCCGCTTCGATGGACATCGTGGCGGTGTCTTCGTCCAGGCCGGGCACGGCCTTTTCTTTGATCGGCACGCCGCCTTCGCCATCGGTCCACACGCGTGACACCTCTGTTACCGGCAGGCGAAAGCGCGGTACGTAAGCGCCATAACCAACGATGCCTACTTGTCGTTTTGGTTTCATCAACATAGAAATTACCTCGAATCACTGCCAATGTGCGCAGACGGGCGCTCGTCACCCAGCGCCCGTACGAGTTCTTCTGCTCGCGCCTGCCGGATTTGCCCCTCGCGCACGAGTTGGACGGCGATGGCGCTGACCTCGTCACCCTGCGCGCCGGCCGCCAGCGCGACCTGGCGGGCGTGCAAGGCCATGTGCCCGCGCTGAATACCGTCTGTGACCAGGGCGCGCATGGCTGCCAGGTTCTGCGCCAGCCCCACCGCGACCATGATCTCAGCCAGCCGGCGCGCGCTGGGCTGCCCCAGAATCTTGAGCGCCACCTGCGCCGTAGGATGGGCCTTGGTGGCGCCGCCTACGACGCCGACGGCCAACGGCATTTGCAGGCGCCCGTACAGCTCGGCTCCAGCCTGCGCGCCCAATGACGGCACCAGCTGCCAATCGGTGAGGCCGCGATACTGCCCGCGGCGCGCGGCGTAGGCATGCGCGCCGGCCTCCAGCGCGCGCCAGTCGTTGCCTGTTGCCAGGGCCACCGCATCAATGCCGTTCATGATGCCTTTGTTGTGCGTAGCCGCTCGATACGGATCGGCCACGGCAAACGCATTGGCTTCTACGATGCCCTGCGCCACGCGCGCGCCAGCCAGGTCGGTGGTTGCCAGCGCCTGCACAGGAATGGTCACCTCGGCCCAGGCCTGCCGTTGATCGCTCAGATTGGAGAGGATGCGCAGCAGCGCGCGGCCGCCGGTCAGCGTCTCCAGCAGCGGTGCAATGGCCTCAACCGCGGTGTTGACGGCATTCGCGCCCATCGCATCGCGCGTGTCGAACAGCAGGTGCACAATGAGCATGGGGCCAGCCCGCGTATCCGGCAGCGGGCGTACCTCTAATCCACGGGCGCCGCCGCCGCGCGCCTGGATGCTGGGATGAAGGTGGTTCGCCGCGGCCAGAATGTCTGCTTCCGCAGCCCGCACCGCCGCCGCGGCTGTCGCCAGATCATGCCGGGGGAGGTCGAGCAGCTGAACCTGACCGATCATCACCGACTCGCTGCTGCCCGTGCGAAAGCCGCCGCCCGCGCGCGCCAGGCGCGCCGCAAAACTGACGGCAGCGACAATGGACGGCTCCTCAACCGCCATCGGCACCAGGACATCTTCATCTTTGATGCAGAAGTTGGTGGCAATGCCAAGCGGCAAGGTCAACAAGCCGATGACGTTCTCGATCATGAAGCTGGCCTGCCCCAGGCTCAACCCGGCTTGCAGCACACGGCGTTCATCCGGGGTCAACTCGGCCCATTCGGCCACGATCGCAGCCCGTTCTTCGCAGCTCAACTGGTAAAAGCCACTCAGGCGTGAAGATTTGTTCATGCATGATTCCCAAGACATACAATGCGCCCGCAGCGGCTTGTTGCCGGCGGGCGCCACTATTCAATTTGATGCTCATTCCAGCCCCATTTTACAGGTCAGACGCTGTCAAAACCTATCAGCTTGCTTCCAGGGGCTATCGGCGAACGCCAGCCGCCAGGTCAACGCCCGATCAAGGACGCCAGCGCCGCCAGCGCGGCGGTCACGGGACCGGTCAGCAGTTGTGGCGCCAGGCCAAGCACGGCGCTGACGAGGACCCCCACGGCCACCAGCCAGCCAGCGACGAGCGGCTCGCGGCGCACCTGGGGGTTCGCAGTGCTGCCGCCTAGGGCCGCCAGGCCGCGCAAGAACCCAATCGCCACCCCAAGCGCTGCCGGTATCATGACCAGGAGCCAACGGGCATCGCGCACGCCGACTTGCTGCAGCAGCGTCCACTGACTGGCAAAACCGGCTGTCAACGGAAAGCCGATCAAGCCCATGCCGCCAGCCAAGAGGCCGCCCACCGTCCAGGGTAGGCGGTTGGCCAGGCCGCTGATGCGGTCGAACTCCGTGGACGCGGCCTGCTGCCGTAAAAGGGCCAGGCTCATCGCGCCGAGCAGAATCAGAATCGTGCGCGCGCCAAAGAGAAGCAGCACCAGCGTCCATGAACTGAGCAAGCCCAGGCCCATGGCCAGCAAGAGATTGCCATAGTTGTAAAGGCCGGCATAGCTCCAGAGCCGCGCAAAGTCGCGCTGCCCCAGCGCCGCCAAACCGCCCCAGGCCATACTGGCAAGCCCGCCGTAGATGAGCACGCGCGCCAGGTTGAAATCGTTGATGATCGCGACGTAATCGGAGGTAAATGCGCGCACGAGGTAGAGGATGACTGCTTCACTGGTTAGCTGCAAGAAGGCGGCTACGAGCGGCGGCGCCTCATTGGCCAAGGCTACACGGGGTCCGTGCAGCGGAGTTGGGGCCAGCAGGAGAGTCAGCCCCCAACCAAAAAGGGCGATCGCCATGCTCAGCGGCAGGGGGTCATCCGGGTTGAATGGAATCTGCTGCAAGAACCAGTCTGCGGTCAGGAACAACGGGAAGGCCGCCAGCGGCAGCCAGAGCTGGCGGAACGCGCCCCGCGTCGACCCCGCGCGCCCCGATTGGACGATGAAGACGCCCACGCAGGCAATGAAGGCCAGCCCCAACGGCGCCAGCGCCAGCGGTCGCACCATCATGATGAGACCCGTCAGGCTCGTGACCAGCAGAGACGCGGCGAAGAAGGTGCGCCCTTGCGAAATGCGCCAGGCGAAGATGAGCGCGATGATGGTGATAAGGTAGAGAAAGCTCAGGAAAGGACGCAGGGCCTCGGTGAAACGCAGGGCGATTCCTCCCCAGGCCACTTCTTGCCCCAGCAGCACCGGTCGGCCGGCCAGGGAGATTGGCAGGTTGGGCGGCACGATCCAGATGAGCAGCCCAAGCCCCAGGATCAAGGCGACAGCAATGCCTACGGCCAGGGTGGCAAAACGGCGCAAGGCGTAGGCCAACGCGGCGGCCACTACCGGTACGACCGCAAGCAGGATGGCGCCGCTGATCATGACCGCCGCTCCTGATCTGGCGCCGCGGGAATCGGAGCGGCGCGAGCCACCATGAGGTAGGCGCAGGCCAAACCGACCAGCAGTTCCAGGGCGCCGATCACGCCAATCATGCGTGCATCGTGCGTGAGGCTGGCATAGAAGATTTGCACCGCGGCCAGCCACATCAGCAGTCCGATCCCGGCCTTGAGCGGCTCTTCTTCCAGGGCCAGGGCCAGCAGAGCCATGACGGCCAGCCAAAGACACAGGAAATCGGTTTCGGGCGTAAGCCCGGGCAGAGCGACGTTGACATTGGTCAACAAGAAGCCAACGCCGATCATGACGACAATTACAATACGAAAGGGCATGGTGGTGGACAGTACCGGCCAGCGGATCGCCGGTGTGGGCCGTGGCTGCTGTTTGTTGCTTCGGGCTGATGACCGCGCTGGCTGGGCGCGGCCGGAGCGGTTATCGCCAATCTGGCGAGCCGACAAGTACCACATGATGCCAATCAGCGCGCCCACCAACATGCGCAGAACCGCCCATTCAGGCGGCATGAGACGCATGCTGATAACCGCCAATGCCAGATAGAGCAGCTGCAGGATGAGCAGGATCGCGCGCCAGTCGGCCGCGATGATGAGCAAAGCCGCAGCCACCATGGCGACGGAAATGGCCGGCACGCCGGATACGGCATTCAGGGCTGCCGCGAGACTGGATAAGGATGGGATAGGTGGCATAATGATGCGTCTTTCTAGATTCCAGCCTGCAGCAGCCAGATAAGCAGGACGGTTAGGGCCAGCCAGCCGACATAGCCTGCGCCATCCAGCAAACTGGTGACATAGAGCACGACCAGCGTGATTCCGCGACCAGCAAGACGTAAGCCAGTCAGCAACCAGTCCAGGTCCACGACCTGGGCGATCACGCGTTGCTGAGTGATCTGCGCCGTCAGCAGCCGCGGTCGCCAGCGCGCCAGCAGGTAACCTGCGCCAACCGCCAGCCCCTGGCCCAGCCACATCCAGACTGATAGCCCGCGCATCTGCGACCACCATGAATCGAAGAGCACGGTCGGTTCCAGAAGGCCAAGCCAGCGCGCAAGCAGCGGCGGCTGCAGCCCCAAAGCGAGCAGCGGTGCAGCAAAAAGCACGAAACCGATCAGATGACGCGTCGCCAGCCAGCGTTGACCGGTCAGCGTTTCACCCGCGGTTGTCGGCGAAGCCGCCGGCCAATGGCGCAGAATGGCCGCTACGGCGACCATATCCGCCAGCAGGGTGAGCAGCCAGCGTAGTATGTTTAGACCAGGCAGTAGGGCGTCCTGCAAGGTGGGCAGGGTGGCGATGGTGACTCGCACGGGAAAGCCAATAGTCGCCGGTATGCCGATGAGCGCCAGCATGGCCAGCGCCAGGGGCAGTCGCCAGCCCGATACCCGCGCGCTGGCCAGACCGACCACAAGCCCGCTCAGGCCCAGGGCGACAGTAATGATGGGCCAGGCCGCCGCAGCCGCGCCGGTCGCGGGGCTGAGGATCATGGCCACAATGCACCATGTCACGCGATTGGCGGCCACGAGGAGCAGGCTGCGCTCCTGATTGGGGTCCAGCCAGGCCGCCAGACTGCTGCCCAATAGGCCAACCAGTCCGACCGCCAGCCACACCGGCTGCCGCAGTTCAACGGCCAACTCCACCTGGTAGATGCGGCCCAGCAAGGCCAGTCCGACTGTCGCCGGCAGCAAGAATTCTGTCAGGCGGGCGGGCCGGCCGTAGGAGGCAGAGGCCAGGAGCCAGGCGTGGAAGGGATAGAATGCAAGTCGCCACAGGCAGGCCAGAAGAAGAAAGAGAATGGGCAGCGAGGCCAGGGCGCCTGCCGTGAGTGGCAGCTGCGCAGAATCGAGGCCGGAGAGGCTGAGGGCCAGCCACACAAGCAATCCGCCGAGGGCGCCGCTGACGACGATGGCCTGCTGCGGTTGCGCGACGCCGCGGGCAATCAACGCAATTTCCAACAGAATCCACATGCTGGCGAAGGTCAACAAGTTGCTGGATGAGACCATGAGCAGAGCGGCGGCCAGGGCCAGCAGCCGGCGGCTGTGGACTTGAGGGGTGTTCCAGCCGGCAGAATCCCAGTTGAAAAGAATCTCGATCGCCGTCACCAATAGGGCAAGCAGCCCACACAGCCAGGCCCATCCATCAACCTGCCACACCATCTGCGCAGGCGGCAGCACCATGACTTCCCAGGGGCGCTCGAACACCGCCTGGTCGGGCATGCTGCGCAGTTGGTACCAGAGCAGCCCCGCCATCAGCACGGATAGCGCGGCAATCCCGCTGTGCCAGCCAGGTTGACGCCAGCGCACGAGCAGAACCAGAGCAAGCGCTCCCACCAGGAGGGCGATGACTGGCCCGATGGGGGACGCCAGAGTAGCGCTCAAAACCGCAGTTTCTCTATCATAAGGTGTGAAACCGATTCTACCACACGGCGGAAGGGGCGCCAAACAGCGCGCGCCCGATTTGCATAATCATGGCGCAACTTTTAGAATCACAGTCTAGCAAAGACCCTGAAAGAGCAAGCGGAGAATCGGAGGGAAACAGAGCATGCAAAAACTTGTCGAGTGTGTGCCGAACTTTAGTGAAGGGCGCCGTTCAGAGGTGGTAGAGGCGATTGTAGATGCGCTGCGTCGGCCGGGGGTTTCGGTGTTGGACGTGGAAAGCGACGCAGACCATAACCGCTCGGTGGTGACTTTGGTGGGCGAGCCAGAAGCGGTGCTGGAAGCAGCCTGGCAGGGTATTGCCGCGGCCGCCAGGTTGATTGATCTGGACCAGCATCAAGGCGCGCATCCGCGCCTGGGCGCGACCGATGTGGTGCCGTTTGTACCGCTGCGCAACATGACGATGGCTGAGTGTGTGGCGCTGGCGCAGCGCCTGGGGCAGCGCGTCGGCAGCGAGCTGCAGATTCCGGTTTTTCTGTACGAGGCGGCTGCGACTCGACCGGAGCGCGTCAACCTGGCGGATGTACGCCGTGGGCAGTATGAACTTCTTAAGACGGAGATTGCCACCAATCCGGCGCGCACCCCCGATTATGGGCCGAGCCGCGTGGGCCCGGCTGGCGCAACGATCATTGGCGCGCGCGCCTTCTTGATTGCGTTCAATGCCTATCTCAACACCACGAACGTCGAGATCGCCAAGAAGGTGGCGAAAGCCCTGCGTCATTCGAGCGGCGGACTGCATTTCGTCAAGGCGATGGGGCTGCTGGTGGAGGGGAAGGCGCAGGTTTCCATGAATCTGACCGATTTCATGCAAACGCCGATTCACCGCGCCGTGGAGATGATTCGCTCAGAGGCGGCGCGCTACGGCTGTGGGATCGAACGCACGGAGTTGGTGGGCATGATTCCGCAGCAAGCGCTGCTGGATGCCGCGCAATGGTATCTGCAGATTGACAACTTCACGCCGGAGATGGTGCTAGAGAATAGGGTGACAAGCGCTTGAGCGGGCCGCCGCCGTAAGCGAGCGATGGAAATCGCGCCTGATAGGCGTACCGCCGGGCGTCCATCTGCATGGACGCAGTGGTCGGTTGGCGGCTGCAGTCGGCGCAGGATGCCTGGGCGGCGGCAACAAAAGGACGAACGACCCGCAGAGTCGTTCGTCCTGTCAAGGCATGGGTCCCCCCAGGTTCGAACTGAGGACCAACCGGTTATGAGCCGGCCGCTCTAACCGCTGAGCTAGGGACCCCCGGCGGCCGCGCGTCACGGCCGATCGCGTGAGCGGGTGAAGGGAATCGAACCCTCACGGCCAACTTGGAAGGCTGGTGTTCTACCACTAAACTACACCCGCAAACCAGTCGGGGCGAGAGGATTTGAACCTCCGACCCCAGCGTCCCAAACGCTGTGCGCTGCCAACTGCGCTACGCCCCGAACAGGCGCTTAGTATACTGCAAAAACGAACAGCGGGCAAACGCACAGGCGTCAATGGTGATTTTTGAACGGAGAGTCGGTTCTACCATTCAGTGTACAGTGTACAGTGCACCGTTCAGTGTTCAGTATGCCGCTTACGGCCCCCAGGTAATCTGCTCATCCATCCACTCTGGCAGCGCGCCCGGCAGGTTGAGCAAGCGCACCGGCGCCGCGGTTGGTTGGGTGATGTACAACGCCCACGCGCCGTCACGATTGGAGAGGAAGGCGATCCAGTTGCCGTCAGGCGACCAGGTGGGGAGTCCCTCGATGGCAGGGCTGGCGGCGATCGGCGTCACTTTGCCGGTCTTGGAGTCGCGCATGAAGATGTCCCAGTTCCCGCTGCGCTGCGCCGACATGAAGACCAGGCGGCTCCCGCCCGGCGACCAGGCCGGCGATGTGTCGCCTGCGACATCGGTCAACGGCGTACGTTGGCTGCGGTCTGGGGTCATTTGCCACAGACCACAGCGGTTGCCTTGATCGTCGCACCCCTCATAGGCAATGTTCTTCCCAGGGTGCCAGGCCGGGCTGCGCCCAAACACGATATACTCCGTGGCCTCGGTGCCTTCGGCCCAGGCGTGGTAGAGACGCCAGCGGCGGTCGCCCTCACGGTTGGACGCAAAGACCCATTCCTGGCCGTCTGGCGACCAGGTGGCATTTCCATCTTCAGCGAAGGTGGTGACGCGACGCAGGATCTCGCCCTTGGTGCTGATGGTCGTTAGCCCAATCTCACTGCCGCTGACATTGCGCACGGCCAGGCGCGCGCCGCCTGGAGCCACACGCGGCTGCCGCATGTTCCTTACCAGAGCTTCAGGCCGCGCGCCCGGCGCGGCTGCCACCCGGTAGAGCACGAAGTTGTTGCGTTCGTTATCCCAGGTGGCAAAGTAGATGCGTCCGTTGGCAAGGGCGCCGGCGGGCGCAGCCGGCGGCGTGCCTTCAGGACTCGTTGCAGTCCCTGCGCCGCTATCCGTTGGTGTGGCCGCGGCCGCTTGATTGCTGCAGCGGCTGCTGGCGGCGTCGCGCGTTGCGCGTAAGGTAGCGCTGGGCTGCACGTCCAGGGCAATGGTATACTGCGCCGCCGCATCACACCACGCGCCGCGTTGAGCCTGCGAATCGCCATAGGCAATGGCTGCCTTGGCCAACCGCGTTTCAACATCCAGGTAGTTGGGCTGCAGCTTATACAAGTCTGCAAAGGCGGCGACTGCCTTCTGCCAGTTGGCCTGCCAATAGCCCATGGCCTGCAGGTAGGCTGTGGCGAGCTGCTTTTGCTCCAGCGCAGCTTTGTCGTTTGGACGCAGCGCCAGCGCGCGCTCGCTCTGACGAATCCCTTCTTCCAAGCGGCCAGCGGCGATCAAGTCGGAAGCCGTCGTGTAGTAAATCTTGTACAGCAGGTTCGTAACGGTATTCGCTTCATAGGCGGCATCCGTCGCGCGGATGCGCTCCAGGCGCTCGGCGGCCTGCGCCCACTCTTTCTGATCGTACAGCGACTGGGCTTCGCCCAGCAGGACATCGAGCGTGTAGGGTGTGCTGACCGGCGGGGGGGTTGGAGTTGGCACCGGCGGCGACGTAGGTTGAGGCGTGGCCGTGGCCGCCATCACGCGCAGCATGGCTGCGCGCGCCTCAACGTGGTCTGGCTGCAGGCGCAGCGCCGCCTCGAACTCAGCCACCGCCAGCGCATTCTCGCCCGCGGCCGCATGGGTCAGCCCGCGTTGGTAGTGATCGGCGACGGCCGTGGCCTGCGCCATGCTGCGTTGTTCCAGGCCTGCGCGCACGCCCCAGAAGCCTGCCAGCAGCACACCAACAAGCCCAACGATCAGAACCAGGCTGTAGACTGTGAGCCAACGCCAGCTTGGCCCGCGCCAGCGGCGCGCAGCCGGGCGTAAGCGCCTTCGTGATGTGGTTCGCGCGACTGGTTGGCGCTCCTCTTGGCTTGCAGCGGGCGGCTGAACCTGGCCCGGCGCACTGGCTGAGGGCGCTGCGTCGTGGACATCGGCCGCCGGGGCGCTTAGAGGAATCAAATCGGCGTCAAAGGATGTCACCTGAGCGTCATCTCCTGCTCGAATTGTAGAATAGCCGCGCCTTCGGCGTCCAGTAGTTGGATGGCGACCGACGCACGCGCCGGAACGTTCGCCGGTACGGCAATGACTTGATCGAAGGGTCGCGCCGGATTGAGCGTGACCGGCAGATTGGCAATCGCCGCACCGTCCACGGAGACGGTCAGCTTGCCGCGGAAAGAGCGCACCGGGAAAATGGCGATCTGCAAACCCTGCGCTGTCGCGCGCAGATTGACGGCGCCATCCTGATCAGCGTAGACGAACGTGCCAATGCCAGCCACGGGAAACCAGGTTTCCTCCCAATACAGGGTTTCACCTGCGCGCAAGTTGACACGCTCATCGAACGTCGGCGCCAGCCCGCCATGCATTTCGACATAACTGGAACCATCATCCGTGTAGAGCGCGGCTGGCAGGGGGTCGCTCCAACCCAGGCCAAAAAACTTCACGCCGCGCATTACATCAGCCGGGAACACGCGCGCCAGGCCCTCATCCGCCGCTAGGTCATACACGCCGGCAAAGCCCGCGGCCGCCGCGGGCCTGGCAAAGAAGCCCAGGTATTGGCGCCAATTACCCAAGCGACTGAGATCGCGCCCCTGGAAGTTGGGCCAACTCATGGCCTGGCCGCTGCCCGGCAGGGTGCTGTCGCCCGTTGAATGAATCGTGACCTCGTTGATGGGCAGGATCAGGCGCAGTTCTGGGCCAGGGCGATTGCGTCCCCCAGGCGCCAGCATGGCGTTGATCCAATACTTGAAGGTCGCTTCCTGCCCGGTGGCATTCGTCAACCGGGTGCGCACCGTAAACGCGGCCTCGCCCGCGCGCAGCGTGATATCCACGCTGATCTGCAAACGGCCCTGCGGTTCTTGGAAAACGGTGATCGTCGCTTCGTCGGGGCTGGGTTGCGGCGTGTCGTAGCCCCACGGTGTGCCCCACGCGTAGCCATGTTCCTCGACCGGAATGCCCCATTCAACGCCGCCGGCCGCCAGCCAGCCAGCCTCCAGCCCATCACGCCCCGGCGGACCCCAGGGCGACGGTTTGAGTACCGGATTGCGGTAGAACACCTGGTGACGCGTCGGCTTGTAGTAACATTCGATCAGGCGGCCGCCCAAATCAGGCAACACGCCCAGGCGTAGAAACTCGTTTTCCAGCACAACCTCACGCAGCGCCTGCGGCGTTGGCTGGGGCTGCGCGGCCTCGTAAGCTGCGCGGTCCAGCATACGCCATGACCAGTTGAAGACCGGGTCGGTGACTTCACGCTGGAAAGCCGCAAAGGGATAGGTGTTCAGCGTGATTTGTCGTTCATACAGACTGACCGTGGGCGCGGCGGTGGGGGTGGTCGCCAGCGTTGGCTGCGGCGCGGGCGTGGACGTGGATGTGGCGGCCAGCGTGGGGGAGACGACGGGCGCGTTGGTGCGCGCCGATGTAGGCGTGGGCGATGTCGTCGCCGTTTGCGTCACTGGGGTCAGGGTCGGTGTTGTGCTCGGCTTTGTCGCCGAGGGTGTTGAGGAAGCTGCAGGCCCAGGCGTTGAGCTGGGCAACACCACGGTGGCGGTGGATGCAGCGGTCGTCGCCGTCGGCGTTGGCGGCGGCGGAGTTGACTGATTACACGCACTGAGCAGCCACAGCGCCAACCAGGCCGTCAAAAGACGAAAAGGGAAAGCGTGGGTTGTGGGCGTCATCCACGGCGCAGGCAGCCCGCGCACGTCGCCATGCCTGCCACTGTCAGCCGCTTGATCACCCATTTCCTTGACGAACCATCGTGTGCGCATGGCAACGATTATAGTCACAATTGCCCGACTTGCCAAGCGCAGGCATCATTTCAACAAGAGAATTTCCGATCTGCTCACAGTGTGGTAGAATCGTGCACTCTTCATGAGTGCCATCCTGCCTGCGGCAGCCGGGCCGGCGCCCACCGAGGCCGGCTCACGAGGTCATCTGTTGTCCATTCGCACCTTCATCAATTCCGCACGTAACAGCGTCGGTGCCTTGACCCTGGTTTTACTACCCTGGTGGTGGCATTGGATCATCATACGCCGTCCTTTTGAGGGTATTCTCTTCCACGAATTAACTGATTTTTCGCTCTACGCCACCGATGCGCTGTTGCTCTGCGCCCTGGCGGCCTGGCTCGTGACCAAGCCTGATCTGTCTGCCCTGCCGCGGTGGGTATTGTGGCCGCTGCTGGCGCTCCCGCTGCTGGCGTTTGCCCTGGTCACGGCAGCCGCGGATCGTGACCTGGCGCTCTACCAGGCCGCGCGCCTCAGCCTGGTGACGCTGTGGTCATTGGCGCTCGCCGGATCACCCTGGCTGCGCCGTGCGGCGCCTGCGCTGCTGCTGGTCGGCAGCTCGCTGCAAGCGATCATCGCGCTGGCGCAGGTTGCCTTGCAGCACGCTGTTGGGCTGGGCTTCGTGGGCGAAGTGCCGCTCAGCCAGCAAATGCCAGGCGTGAGCGTTGTCTATGCCGCTGGGGTGCGCTGGCTGCGCCCTTACGGCTTGACTCAGCATCCCAACATCTTAGCCGGATGCTTGTCGGTGGCTTTCCTGTTGGCGCTGGCAACCGTCACCACAGGCAACGTACGCCAACGCTGGGCCTGGTATGTTGGGCTTGTGTTGACCGGCGCAGGGCTGGCTGTTGCTTTCTCGCGCGCCACCTGGATCGGAACGGCGTTGGGCGGCCTGTTCATCGGCAGCCACATCCTGTCAAGCCGCTCACCGGCCGTGCGCCGCCGTCTTGTGCGCCGCGTACTGTTGCTCCTCGTGAGCGCCGGCCTTGTTTTCGGCGCGTTGACCTGGCCCATTCTTGCCAGTCGCCTGGGTCTCACCGGCGCCAGCGCAGAGGCGCGGTCTATCAACGAGCGCGGCGCGACCATTGCGATTGCCTGGCGCCATTTGATCACCGCGCCCTGGCCCGGCATCGGCCTGGCGCAGTTCACCCGCCTCACGTTGGCCGGCAACCTTGATCTGCTCGGCCCCTACGCCCCACAGCCAGTCCATGTGACACCCCTGCTCGTGTTGGTTGAACTTGGCCCCATCGGTGGTCTTCTCTGGCTCTGGCTCATGTTGGCCCCTCCGATCCGCTGGATCAGACGGCCAACCCATGCTGCCTCTCTGCTGGGGCCAACGGCTGCGCTGCTGGCGCTAGTTGTGATCGGCCTTTTCGATTATTACCCATTTCAAGCCACGCAAGGCCGCCTCTTAACGTGGACTGTTCTGGGCCTCTGGGGCGCCGCTTGGGCCGCCGCTGCCCGGGAGACGACGCCCATCACGCCCACCTGACCCCCCGGATGCCTAGCGATTCTCGTCCGTGGCTTTTGGTTTCTTGGTTGATCCTGTGCACGCTTTGCCGTGTGCGATTTGACAGACCAGCCCGCTGGCGCTAAAATAAAAACCGACCGGTCGGTATGTATTTTCCAGGAGAACGCATGACGCATCAGCAGCGCAGCGACGAGACGCGCGCCCATATTTTGGCGGCCGCCGTGGATTGCTTCACCCGTACAGGCTACGATGCCACGGGCGTGGCGGAGATTTGCGCGCGCGCCGGCGTCAGCAAAGGCGCCTTCTATCACCATTTCCCCAGCAAGCAAGCCGCGTTCATGGCGCTGTTCGAGCAGTGGCTGTCTGACCTGGATGGACAACTGCGCGCCGTGCGCGGCGCCAACGAAAGCGTGCCGACCCGCTTGCTCGGCCTGGCCGGGATGGTGACAGCCGTCTTCGAGTCGGCCATGGGGCAGGTGCCGATGTTCCTGGAGTTCTGGCGTCAGGCAGCCAGGGAGCCAGCCGTCTGGCGAGCCACCATCGAGCCTTATCGTCGTTTTCGTGACGCGTTCGCCGAGCTGATCGCACAGGGGGTGGCTGAAGGCAGTTTGCGGCCCGTAGATCCGCAGGCGACGGCCCGTGTGCTCGTTTCGCTGGGCGTGGGTCTCGTACTCCAGGGCATCCTGGATCCTGAGGGCGCGGATTGGGGCCGCACGGCGGACGATGCCGTGCGGGTGCTGCTGGAAGGTGTGCAGAAAGCGTCTGCATGACAAAACACGAGGTGAGGACATGACTGCTTCGACGACAATGTGGCGCAGCGGGCCGAGCACGGCTCCGCTGCCGCCGTGGGCCCCAGGTTTGCCGGTGCTCGGCAGCGGGCTTAAGCTGATGAATGATCCAGTGAGTTACCTGACGGCTTGCTATCAGGAATTTGGCCCGATCTTTCGCGTGCGTGCGCTGAATCGTCGGATGACCGTGCTGGCGGGATTGGAAGCAAACCAATTCCTTGCCCGCGCCGGCGACGAACATTTCGGCAGCGAGGAACTGTTCGGCGGATTTGCCGACGAAATGGGAACGCGGGTTTTTCTGGTAGCGTTGGATGGCGAGCCGCATCGTCGGCTGCGCAAAGTGATGCGTCGCGGCTATGGCCGTGAAATGATCGCGCCGCATGTCAACGCGGTCGTGGACATGGTGCGCGAGCGCGCCAGCCGTTGGCAGCCCGGGCAGACGGTGCCCGTGCTGGACATGTTCCAGCGCCTGGTCGCTGAGCAGTTGGGTTGGGTGCTGGTCGGGCGCAAACCAGGCGCCTATTTCGAGGACGTGCAGACCTTCCTGAACGTGATCATGCGGGCCAGCGTGCTGAAGATGTGGCCGGCGTTCATGCTGCGCACCCCTGGCTATCGCCGCGCCAAGGCCAGCGTGTTTGCACTCGCACGCGAGGTGATCGCAGCGCATCAGGCCGTCTCTCCCGGCGCCGCGCGCGCGCCTGATCTGATTGATGACCTCCTGGCCGCACGCGACGAAGATGGCGAGCCATTCGCTGAGAATGCCCTCGTCGTATCGGCCATCGCGCCATTTTTCGCTGGGATTGACACGGTGGCCAACACCCTGACGTTCATGCTCTACGCACTGCTCAAGCATCCGGATGCGCTGGCGCGGGTGACCGCAGAAGCGCAGGCGATGTTTGCCAACAGCGTGCCGCCGCTGCATGCGTTGAAGGACTTGAAGGCGCTGTACGGCGCTACCCTGGAAACCCTACGCCTCTACCCCGTCGCTCCCTTCACGCCGCGTACCGCGGTCAAGCCGTTCGAGTTTGCGGGCTATCGCGTCGAGGCTGGCGCCGAGGTCCTGGTGGCAAACGCCGTCACGCACCGCCTGCCATCATTCTTCCCGAACCCAGACGTTTTTGATATTGATCGCTACCAGGAGCCGCGGAACGAGCATCGGCAGGCCAGTGCGTTTACGCCTTACAGCCTCGGCGGGCACACCTGCCTCGGCGCCGGCCTGGCCGAAGTGCAAATGATGCTGACGATGGCCGCGCTCCTCGCCTCAACCCGTTTGACATTGGAGCCGGCCGATTGGCAGGTCAAGATCAAACTGGCGCCGCTGCCGTCGGCCGGCCGCGGGATGCGCGTGCGGGTGGTCGGTAAATCCGCCTGAGTATGAGAATGACGACTTAGCGCAGCAGCGAAATTGGCTGAATTCTTCCTGTGGATGGTACAATGTTGACCCCCCAAACTGACCATTCGATGTGAAGAAGAACATGATGTCAACCTTTCCAGATGCTGCTCTACCCGCTCTCGCCCAGGTCTATGCGCGGCTAGGCGAATTGTGGTCTGAGCACGGCGATCAGGCGATTGCCTACGCCGTGCCAGGCCTCTGGATTGACCCGGCCGGGCCAGCGACGCCGCGCCAGGTCAATCCGCTGCGCTTTTTCCTGGACACGATCGAGACCATTGCGCAGCAGCCTGCGCAGCCCCTGGTGGACGGCCCCAATGGGGGCGGGTGGAGTAAACATGCCGTCGCGTACAACCTGTTTGCGCGCGCCGGCGTCGCGTTCGATCATGATGGCGATGGCGCGCTGGCTGCGCCGCTCAACAGCCAGGGCTGGCGCGAGACGGGCTCTTTCCTCAAGTGCATCAGCCTGCTGCCCTACCTGCGTTGGCTGGGCATCAACACCGTTTATCTGCTGCCGGTCACATCCGTGGGGCAGGACGGTCACAAGGGCAATCTCGGTTCGCCCTACGCCATCCGCAATCCGTACCGCCTGGACGATAATCTGAGCGAACCGCGGCTCAACCTGGGCGTGGAGACCGAATTCAAGGCCTTTGTGGAGGCGGCGCATCACCTGGGCATGCGGGTGGTGCTCGAATTCGTCTTTCGCACGGCCGCGCGCGACGCCGACTGGGTGCAAGAACACCCGGAGTGGTTCTACTGGATTGATAACCGGACGCCCGACCGCCGCCCCGGCATGTCCGCGCGCGAAGCGACGTTGGCCTACGGCGCGCCGATGTTCTCCGCTGAGGAACTGGCCCGAATCTTTGCCCAGGCTGAAGCTGACCGCTTCGACAACTTACTGCCGCCGCCGGCTCATTACCGGGCCTTCTTCACGCCGCCGCCCACGCCCGAGCAGGTGGCCCTGATGGACGGTCGTTGGTTTGGACGCCTGGCCGATGGCCGCATCGTGCGCGTGCCTAGCGCCTTTTCAGACTGGCCGGGCGACATGCAGCCGCCGTGGACCGACGTGACTTACCTGCGCCTTTACGATCATCCTGATTTCAACTACATCGCCTACAACACCTTACGCCTGTACGACAGCCGCCTGGCCCGGCCCGCGTACGCGGTGCAGCCGCTGTGGCAGCGTATCATCGGCATCATTCCGCACTATGAGCGCACGTTCGATATTGATGGCGTCATGATTGACATGGGCCATGCCCTGCCCAGCGCGTTGAAGGCGGAGATGGTCGCTGCGGCGCGTGCGCTCAAGCCTGATTTCGCTTTCTGGGATGAGAATTTCGGCTCGCCGGCCAACAGCGTGCGCGAGGGCTACAACGCGACCCTGGGCAGCTTTCCCACGAGCCTGCATGACCAGTTCAGCGCGGCGCAGTTCCTGGCCCGTCTGGCTGAAAAGGGCACGCCGCTGCCCTTCTTCGCCACGCCGGAGACGCATGACACCGCACGCGCGGCCAATCGCCCCGGCGGCATGGCCTATGCGTGCTTCGCCTGGGCCATCTGCGCGGCGCTGCCTGCCATGCCCGTTGTGCACGGCGGCTTTGAGCTGGGCGCAACCGAGCCGCTCAATACAGGCATCGGCTTTTCGCCGCAGGAGCAGGCGCGCTATCCAGCCTCGACCCTGGCGCTGTTCAGCGCGGCCGCCTATCCGTGGGAGAGGCCCATGCACGCCGCGCCGGCCGGTCCCGCCAACCCGGCGGCCTGGGTGCGCCAGGTGTTGGCCGCGCGTGCGCGCCTGGCGTCCGTCATCACCGACCTGGACCCGGCCACGTTTGCCTTCGGCCAGGCGCCTGACAACCCGGTTATCTTTGCCATCCTGCGCCTGACGCGCGGGCATGAGCCGCGACTCCTCGTGCTGGCAAACAGCGACTACTTCAACCCGCAGGCGCTCGACCTGGCGCTGCCCGGCGTTCCCAATGTTCTTGTAGATCAACTCGGCGCCCAAGCGCACCTGCTGGATGCTGATCAGCATCTGCGCCTGGTCTTGCAGCCGGGCCAGGCTGTTTGGTTTGAGCTTTAACGTGGACAAGCGGATGGGCCGCGGCCCATCACCGCATCGAAGGATCAGTTACACATGAATTTTGTTGACTTGCATTGTCATACCACCGCCTCTGACGGCACGCTGACCCCCACGCAGCTGGTGGGGCGCGCCGTGGAGTTTGGTTTGAAGACGATCGCCGTGACCGATCATGACACCACCGACGGCGTGGCCGAAGCCTTGGCGGCTGGCGCAGCGGCCGGCATCGAAGTCCTGCCGGGGATCGAAATCAACACCGATGTGCCCGGCGGCGAGATTCACGTTTTGGGCTATTTCATTGATACCACCGACCAACCGTTCCAGGCTGAGCTGCGCCGTTTACGCGACGGTCGCGAGCGCCGCGGGGCAGAAATCACGCGGCGGTTGGCCGCGTTGGGCGCGCCCATTTCCTGGCAGCGTGTGCAAGAGATTGCTGGCGACGCCCCCATCGGTCGGCCGCACATTGCTCGCGCCCTGCTGGAGGCCGGGCATGTCAATTCGATGAATGAGGCTTTTCTGCTTTACATTGGGCGTGATGGGCCGGCGTACGTGGAGCGTATGCGCTTCACGCCGGTCGAAGCGGTGCAGACGATCAAACGCGTGGGCGGGCTGCCCGTGCTGGCGCATCCCATCATTGCCCGTTTCAGCGGCGATCCGGTGGTGGAAGTGAATCTGGACAACACCCTGCCAGAGATGATTGCCGCCGGGCTGGTGGGCTTGGAGTGCTACTATCCCAATTACACCGAGGGTCAGGTGCAACAGCTGTTGGCCGCGGCGCGCCGTTTTGGCTTGATTGCCACGGGCGGCACCGATTTCCACGGCCCGCGCGCCGACCGTGCGGAATTAGGCAGCATCTATGTCCCTGAACGCGCCGTGACGCAGTTGAAAGCCGCGCGCCAGGCGTCGGCCTGAGCGCCGACTGGGTGTTCGGCGCCTGAAGCAACCCGCCAGGGGCTAGGCAAGCCCCTGGCTACCAAATGCAAGGCCCTGCGGGCCTCCGCAGCAGCCCCGCAGGGGCTTCCATGTCGTAGCCAGATGGCTTTAGCCTCTGGCGAGTCTCGGTCGCAGACCTTGCCAGAGAAAATGTTAGTGATGTTACTGGCGCAGACGCGTCGTCACCCGCTGGCGGATGGTCGCCAGCGCCTGCACAACCCGGTCCGAACCTGGATCAGCCAGGGTCATGAGGAGGGCATCCTCGCCGGTGTCTCGGTAATAGCGCCGCCGCCGACCGACCTTTTCAAACCCGAATTGACTGTAGAGCGCCTGCGCCGCCAGGTTAGATTTACGCACTTCGAGCGTCACTTCCACCGCGCCGCGCGCCAGGGATTCGTCAATCAGGTGCAGCAGGAGCCACGCGCCCAAGCCGCGCCGCTGCCAGGCCGGATGGACGCCGATGGTCGCCACGTGCGCTGAATCGTAGAGCATCCACACGCCGGCATAGGCCAGGATGGCCGGCTGTTCTGGCGTTTCCCCGTGGATCACCCGGTAAAATGAGAATTCGTTGTGTGTGATTTCGTACTCGTACATGCTGCGCGGCCACGGGTCACCGACGAACAGAATCGGCTCGATTTCCATGATCGCGTCCAGGTCATCCCGCTGCATCGGAACGACGGCAAAGACGGCGTCGCTCTGCATCACGGGATCAGCCCTGCGGGTAGTTCGTGCAAATAGATGGGCGCCAGCGATGCAATCTCATCCGAGACGTTGGTCAGGAAACGCGGCCACGCCAGCTCGGCCACGAGACTGGCCCGACGCACGCTGAGCGCGGGCGAGGCGAAAAACGCCCGCTCGCCGAGATGGGCGCGCAGGGCAGTACGCGTGGCCTCCAGCAAATCACCGGCAAACAGGGCCGGCGCGGGCGCAGTCTGCGCCAACGTTTCGATGCTGCTGATGGCAAAGGGGCTGACCGTACGCCACGCGCCGGAGCTGGCGCCCTGGACATAGTGCGCCCAGCAAACGCGGCCGCGGCCGGCTTGCACCAGGGCGGTCACTGGCTGCGGCTGCGCGTGGTGTGCATAGGCGATGGCGTCCAGGGTCGCGACGCCGAACAGCGGCAGGCCGTTGGCGCTGGCAATACCCTTGGCGAGGGCCAGCCCGACGCGCACGCCGGTGAATGAGCCAGGGCCAATCGCCACCGCGACGGCATGCACGTCGTTGGCGGTGACGCCTGCCTGGGTCAGCATGGCGATCACCTGCGGCATGAGTTCTACGGTATGGCGCCGCGCCGAGTGCCAGGTTACTTCGCTCACCACTCGCTGGCCGTCATAGAGGGCGATGCTCGCCAGGTCAGTGCAGGTGTCGAGCGCCAACATGAGCGGTTGTGTCATGCCGTCGTCTCCTGCCCCAGGCCGCGCAGAAGCTCGGCATGACGCGCGCCGTGCGCGGTGAAAACCAGCCGCCGCGTCTGTTCATCCAGCCAGGTGAGCTGGACATCGAGGCGATCGGCTGGCAAGGCTGGCGCCACCAGGTCGGCCCATTCGATCACCGTGACGCCGTCGCCGCCGAGGAGATCATCCAAGCCAAAGGCCAGCGCCTCAGCCGTGGCTGCCGCCAGGCGATAGACATCCACGTGGTAGAGGTGCAGCCGGCCATCGTACTCGCCCACCAGGGTGAACGTCGGGCTGGTGATTTGTTCATGCACCCCCAGGCCAGCGCCGATGCCCTGCACCAGGGTCGTTTTGCCCGCGCCCAGGTCTCCACTGAGGGCCAGGACGTCGCCTGGTTGCACAAGTCCGCCAAGCCGTTGACCCACGGCCTGCGTGGCGGCTGGACTGCCGCTGGTTATTTCAATAGTCGAAACTGCCAACAATTCGTCAGACAAGGTCAACTCCCACCAGGTCCCATGTTTTCGATAGGGCGATTGTAACACAAGCCCTATCGCTTTGGTAATCTGGGATGACCTGGGTATAATGCACCCGACAGGCAAAAAAAGTACATTACGTTGACACTGGTCGCCGCGGCGACATCATCGGTGAGGAAAGCGCAAACACTCAATGAAAGTGCTGGTTATTTCTGACATCCATGCCAATCTGGCAGCGCTCGACACAGTCCTGAAGGATGCTCAAAGCCGTGGCTACGACGAAATCTGGTGCCTGGGCGATGTGGTGGGATATGGCCCAGATCCCAATGGCTGCATCGAACGCCTGGCCGAACTAGGCCCGCAGCTGACGGTGCGTCTGGCCGGTAATCATGACTATGCTGTCTTGGGCAAAGAGATCAACGTGGACGATTTCAACCCCGAGGCGAAAAAAGCGGTTCTGTGGACACGCGAGCAGCTGACCGCAGAGGCCTGGGCTTACCTGGATGCCCTGTCTGGTCAGGCGGTGCAGCGCGGCGAATTCATGCTGGTGCACGGCAGCCCACGCGATTCGGTATGGGAATACGTGCTGTCACCGCGCGTCGCGCGTGAGAACTTCGAGGAAGTGACCGATTTTCGCTGCTGCCTGGTGGGCCATACGCACGTGCCCGCGATGTTCAGCTATCGCGTCGATCGCCGGGATGGGAAGCCCTTTGGCCGCTGTTTGCAGCATCGCTTGACGCCCAGCCCGCCTGACTTGGCCCTTTCCTTCGATCAGGTGCGTCTGATCATCAACCCGGGCAGCGTTGGTCAGCCGCGCGATCATGACCCGCGCGCCAGCTACGCGCTGCTCGATACCGAAACCCGGCTTTGGACGTATGTGCGGGTAGAATACCCGATTGAACAGACCCAGCATCGGATGATGAGCGCCGAGTTGCCGGAACGCCTGATCAATCGCCTCTCGTTTGGCTGGTAGCGCCTGTTTGCCGCCGCAGGAACAATCGCACGTTAATCTCGTCATTGAAGATGAATGCACGACAGACACACGGCTGCGTCAGCAGCTGGTTGATAGATGCGTGGGATTCATCCCAGAAGGAAGAGAGGTTCGATCATGTCACGTAAAGCCATCACCAGTATCTTATTGATTGTGGTTGCCCTGGGTTGGGTGGCGTGCGGTGGGGCTGCGCCCGCGCCGGCGTCCGGGGGCAAAGAAGCAGCCAATATGGAGGCGCCGGCTCAGCCCCAGGCGACGGCGGCGCCGGCCGCCAGCGATGCCGCCGGCATGCCAGCCCTGCAGGACCGCATGATTATTCAGCACGCCGAGATCAGCATGGTGGTTAAAGACACCGAAACCGCGGCCACCGCGATCCGCAATCAGGCGGCTGCTGGCGGCGGCTATGTTTCTAGCTCCAATTTGTTCCGTGACGGCGAGCAGCTGCGCGGCACACTGACGGTGCGTGTGCCTGCGCAGGCGCTGCCTACCTTCTTGGATCAGATCAAGAGCATGGCGGTGAGGGTTGTGCGCGACAACCTGTCCGGCGAAGATGTGACCCAGGAGTACACTGACTTGGGCAGCCGCCAGCGCAACCTGGAGGCAACCGAGACTGAACTGTTGGCCCTGCTGACAGAGGTGCGCCAGAAGCCCAACGCCAAGCCTGGCGACATTCTGGAAGTGTACGACAAAATCACGCAGATTCGGGGCGAGATCGAGCAGATCAAGGGGCGGATGCAGTATCTGTCCAACCTGACCGCGTTGGCGACGATTCAGATTGAGTTGATTCCTGATGCGTTGAGCAAGCCGGTGGTCGAGGAAGGCTGGCAGCCGCTGGTCACGCTGCGTGAGGCCGCGTCGCGGTTGGTCAAGACGCTGCAAGTCCTGGTGGAAGCCTTGATCTGGCTTGTCATCTATGTGCTGCCCGTCCTGATTCTGATTGCGCTGCCGTTCGCGTTGTTGATCCTGTTGATCCGGTTTTTGCGCCGCCGCTCTCCGCCGACGCCCAAAGCGCCGGTGGTGAAGCCGCCGCCTCCGCCGCAGGAAAAAGCCGAGTAGCCAGAAGCCCAGATTTCCCCCTCTCAATCACCAGCCGCCGTTCTACGGCGGCTGGTCTGTTTGATGGCCCGATTCTTCTTCCGCGCGTTGGAGGGCGCAGATTCAAGGATGCGGGGGCGCCGGCTCGCCTGACCTACCCTGGACGTACTTCCCGCTGTCTTCCATCAATTCGTGGTAGACGCCCAACATATAGGCCTGCTGTAACCGTTGGGCGTCCGCGTCGCGCCGCTGGCGTGAGGCATGGTAGGCTGAAATGCGCCGCATGATCTCCTGTTGGACGCGCCGGGGGTTGGCCACCAGGTCAAACGTAAAGCCTTCATCGGCCGCCGCGGTCTTGATGAGCACATTGCCAAAGTTCAGCGTATTGGCCAAGAAGGTTGGAAGATCGGACTGTACGTTCTGAATGCGATCCAGGCCGGCCTCGCGGCGTTTTTCGCTAAGGCCGAACGGTCTGCGCTCGATGTCAATCACTTTCTCATTGGTCACAATGTAGAGGTCGTTGGCCCAGTCCTCATACTGCCACCACAGCCAACCACAAGCCCCCAGCCAGAACACACCGGTGAGGATCCAGTAAAACCCCTCGACTGAACGCACCGTAATTCCCAGCGCCACAGACATGACAATCCAGGCCAAGAGCGATTGCCAAACCCGTTCGATCAAGATCAGCCAGTGTTTGCGCCACACCGTTCTTTCGGGCGTGATATCCCACGATCCCAACAAACCGCCCTCGAAGGCCAGGCTTAGGCTGCCCGCAGGCAGTCGTCGTCGCGAGACGGCGCGCTTCATCCAGCGCAGCGGTCGCAGGATGACAAATTCGACTGGAAAGAAGATATAACGCGGCGTTGCGGCGACGAAGTTCAGCCCCTTCCGCCACCACGGCATCCGTGTCGGTAGTTTGGTCCCAGGCGGCAGCGCCTGGTCTGGCGCCTGGCTTACCAGGCTCAAACGCAGGTCTTTGACGAGCTGCAGGCGCAGACTCTCGCGCTGTTCCACTAATTGCTCTGCCTTCAAACGCCGCCGGTGCTCGAAGATCAGGCTCTGGACGAACGTCGGATTACCGACATGGTCGAACACAATCTGCGAAGCCGCGTTGGCTGTCTTGATCCTCAAGTCGCCATAGTTGAGCAGTTTGCCCCAGAAGCTGGTGAGCAGGGTGGTGTCTTGCACTTGATCCAGGGGCGCTTCCAAGCGGTGTTCGTAGATAAAGGCGATTTTCTCACGGGCCGTAACGCGCAGGGGAGTCACGACGAAGTAGTCATTGAAGTAATCAACGACAAACCAGATGAGGGCTGGAATGAAGACGACGATGCCTAGGATAGCTGCGGTCAGCACCGACATCGGGACGTCCAGGCTCCTCAGGGCCGCGTAAAGGGCCGCCACAATCCCCAGGAGTCCCAAGGGGATCAGCAGCGAACGGGCCAAAACGATAAAGTGCCGCCGCCCATCGTACAGGAGAATATCCCCCTCTTCTTGCCACTGATACTTCCGATGTTCCTTGCGCTGCGCCTTGACCCTCTGCGTAAGATGCGCGTCTCGCCACAGCGCCTGGTCTATGCCCATCAGATAGAACAAATCCTCATAGCGGACGCGAAACCAGGTCGCGCCAGGCTCATCGGCCTGCGCGGGGTCAGCCAACCCTTGTTGACTGGTCAGCAGGCCGCCCTGCCTGCCCACGCTGTCTGGTCGCGCGGCGCGCACCGTGGTCTCGTGCCGTTCTTGACGGAAGAGGGAGCTTTGCCCATAGAACCGGCCTGGCGCCATCACGTCACGCGGACGTTCTTTGCCTTCGTCATCTGTGGCGCGAATCACCGCCGCGCCGCGGTGCAGGATGCGCAGGGAATTGTCACGCACACCCTGTTGCGATACGGTCTGCGCGGCCGGATAGTACTCCCACGCGGTAATGCTGGCCAATCCATGCAACTGCTCAGGTGTCAGGCCTTTGAACGGGTCAACCAGTCTGAGGAATGGGATAATGGGGGGAAGGCGCAAACGCTTGCCGACCCCCGTGGTGAGCGCCAGGTGCTCCATTTCGGACAACGGCACACGGATGAGTTTGCAGCGTTCCTGCACGAGCGCGGTGACCGGGGGAATACTTCCCAGGTTACTGGGGCCATTATGGAAGAAATTGCCGGCAGTGATGATTTGAGGTGTCTCTTCGGGCATCTCAACCTGGTAAGCGACCTTGACCTGTCCCCAGTCAATGAACCAAAACCAGGTATCACCCCCAGTCAGGGCCGGTTCACAAATTGTCTTGCCGTTTGTCAGTTCTTCAACACTCGCCAGCGTCGCTAAACGCCTGATCTGCGCGTCGTTCAACGGCGCCAGCAGCGGCATCGCTCGCAGCCGCGCGGCGATTGGTTCACGAATCAGGTCTTGACGCAGATTTGGCCGTAGGGCCATGGCCCAGCTCAGGTCAGCGGGCGCAATCACATACAAGCGACTGTCCTGCAGGGCAACGACTTCGGTCTCTTCGTAAATACCGTCATACGAGGCCTGGCGGCTGAAGGCCGCGCCGACGTTGTGGGTGCGTTCCCACCACACGTGGCCTGCGGAATCACGGCCGATCTCACGAAAAGCGCCGCTGGGCACCAGGTACAAGTAATCGCCTGCGCCGCGCGTCTCCACGAGCTGATCGCCAGTCTCGAACTCACGCTCTACAATACGCTCAGCCAACTGCTGCAGATCGGGCGGGTTCAATACCTTGAGCGCAGTAAAGTTGCCGAGATTCCTGGCAACCTCCTTGCGGTCTACTAAACCTGGGTCTTTCTCTGTCATCATGGCGGAGGCCTTTCGTCCAATCCCCCTGGAATCGTCAAGCGCCGGCTCGACTGGCCGGTCATTTTGGCGCTAGAACCAGCCCTATTTTACCACACGTCCGTGGCCGACGCTGCTTACGGCCACCATAAGCGCCAGGCGATGACAAAGAGCAGCCCGCTGCCCACGGTCAGGATGGTGTTGCGCGTGCGCCAGGCCACCAGGGTGCTCAGCAGGCCGGCCCACAGGTAATCGTTACGCCAGGTCAAAGCCAGCGCGCCCTGGCGGATCAGCAGCGCCGGCAGCACCAGCGCGCTCAACAGGGCCACGGGCAGAAAGCGCAGCGCCAACATCACCCGCGGCGGCAGTGTGATCCGGCTGCCCACCATAAACAGGGAGACGCGGGCGGCGTAGGTCACGGCCGCCATGCCCAGGATGATGATCCAGACCCTGCTCATCGCCGCGCCTCCAGGGCGACGCCCACCAGCATCGCGCTCAGCGCGGCCACAACCAGGTGCCAGTTGTTGGGCAGGATCAAGGCCCCGGCCACGGCGACGACGCCAGAGACGAATGCGACCATGCGCATCGTACCTCCCTCACGCAGTTGTGGGATCAGCAGTCCGATGAAGGTGGCAGGCAGCGCAAAATCGAGTCCCCAAGCCCGTGGATCACCCAGCGCCGGGCCGATCCAGAAGCCGACGGCGGAGCTGAGCAGCCAGAAGCTGATCAACGAAGCCTCGATGCCGGCCAGATAGCGCACGTTTGCCGGGTGCGCGGCCCAATGCGTGCTGGCCAGGACGAACGACTCATCTACAATGCCATGCGCCAGCAGCGCCTGCACCCACCAACGCTGGCGGCGCAGATGCGGCGCCAGCGCCAGCCCCATGAGCAGGTGGCGCAGGTTGATGAAGAGCGCAGAAAGCACGATCAGGCCGGCTGGCGTTCCCGCGCCGATCATGCCCAGGGCCACGAACTGCGACGCGCCTGCCAGAACCAGGGCTGACATGCCCACGGTTTCGGCCAGGGTGAGGCCCACCGTGTGCGCTAACAGGCCGTAGGCCAGCCCAAAAACGATCATGCCGACGAGCAGGGGCAGCGTCGCACGCGCACCCTGCCAGAAGGGGTGCGGCGTGCTAGAGGATGGCGCGCCCATGTCAGCCGCGCGCCCAGCAGATGCCCATCAGAACGACGGCGTTTCCGCCGATTTGAACCCACCAGCGCCCCTTACCCAGGATCAGAATGGCAAGAACGGCCGCCAACACCGGTTCAACCTCCAAAATGGTCCTTGATCGCTTCGGCCGCAGCCAGGTTCATGCCCGGCGCAGCTGCCAATTCTTCGACGCTGGCCTGTTTGATGGTCTGCAGGTCGCCGAAGCGTTTGAGCAATTCCTTGCGTCGGCGCGGACCGATTCCTGGCACTTGATCCAGCTCAGACATGACGCCGGTTTTGGCGCGCAGTTCGCGGTTGAAGGTGATGCCAAAGCGATGGGCTTCGTCGCGGATGCGCTGCAGGAGGTAGAGGGCCTGCGAGTCGCGTGGCAGCACCAGGGGATCATGATGGCCGGGCAGATAGACATCCTCGAATTTCTTGGCCAGGCCAATGACCGGCACCTGGTCGAAGAGATCGAATTCGCGCAGCACCTCCACGGCCACGTTGAGCTGGCCTTTGCCGCCGTCAATCACTACCAGGTCTGGCAGACGCTGCCACATCTCATCGCCCTTGCGCGCTTTGCGTCCCGGAGCTTCATCATCGTCCGGCGGCTCAACCGCGCGGCGGAAACGGCGGCGCAGCATCTCGCGCATGGACGCAAAATCGTCAGGCTCGCCCGTGCCCAGTGCGCCTTTGCCGCGAATCTTGAACTTGCGGTAGTCGGTCTTCAGCGGCGTGCCTTGCGCAAAGACCACCATCGCGCCGACGGTGTTGGTGCCTTGCAGCGTGGAAATGTCGTAACACTCGATGCGGCCCGGCGCGTCAGCCAGACCCAACGCCTGCCCCAACTCTGCCAGCGCGGCCACCTGCTTGTTCTTGTCGGCCTGCCACTGTGCGCGCAGCGCGTTCAACGTTTCGACCGCGTTCTGAGTCGCCATGTCCACCAGGTCACGCTGCTGACCTTCCGTAGGCACGGTGAGCAATACCTTCTCGCCGCCGCGGCGGGAGCGCAGCCACTGTTCGATGATCAGCCGTTCATCCAGGTCCTTGGGCAGCACGATTTCCGGCGGCACATACGCAGCCTCGCTGTAGAACTGAGTCAGGAACGCACTGAGCACCGCGTCCGTCTCGCCGCTTTCTGCGCCTTCCAGCACGAAGGATTCGCGACCGATCAGTTTGCCGTGGCGGATGAAGAAGACCTGCACACAGGTGTCGCCGTTGGCCTGCGCAAACGCGACCAGGTCCTCATCGGCGTGCTGGCCGCTGACCGTTTTTTGGCGCTCGACCAACTGTTCGGCGGCTTTGATCTGATCGCGCAGCCGCGCGGCGCGTTCAAACTGCCAGTTTTCGGCCGCGTCCGCCATCTGGCCGCGCAGGGTCGTGAGCGCCGGCTCGGTATTGCCGCTGAGGAAATCGGCCAGCCCCTGGATCATGCTGCGGTACTCTTCACGATTGACCGCGCCAATGCAGGGGCCGTTGCAGCGGCCAATGTGGAAGTAGAGGCAGGCGCGGTCATCCTTGCCGGTAATTTCGCGATTGCAGGTCAAGTAGGGGAAGACATGACGTAAGGCTTCCAGGGTCACGCGCACATTGAACGCGGACGTGTAAGGCCCAAAATAGCGGCTGCCGTCGCGCGCCATGCGCCGCACAATCGTCACTTTGGGAAAATCTTCGGCCCAGTGTATCTTGATATAGGGGTATGTTTTGTCGTCTTTGAGCCGGATATTGTACCGCGGCTGGTGGCGCTTGATCAGCTCGTTCTCAAGCACCAGCGCCTCTAGTTCGGTTTCAACGATGATCCAGTCAATGTCCGTGATGTGGCTCACCAGGCGCCGGGTCTTTGTCGTGTGGAGCGCTTGCTGCTGGAAGTAGGAACGCACGCGCGCGCGCAGGTTGATGGCTTTGCCCACGTAGATGATCGCGCCTTCGGCGTTTTTCATCAGATAACAGCCGGGACGCGTGGGCAAGATGTCGAGCTTGGCCTGGAGTGAATCCGAAATTGACATGCGGCAGATTGTAGCACGCGGACGGCTGACTGACAAAGCCGCTGCAGACCGGAGAGTGAGGATGCGGACCTTGCCGCCGCAGGTTACGACGGCGCCTGGCGATGACAGGGCGGAGGACAAAAACGAGCGGGGTGGAGGAGACGCGTCTCCCTCACCCCGCTGGCACGTTCATCAGGGATGATCAAGCGCCTACCAGACTCTAAAGCCAGGCGAGGTGGACTGCGCCTGGGAGATGAGCTGGAAAAGCATGGGGCCGTAGCTGATGATGATCAGGATGATGGTGCCGGCCAGCCAGGGGCGCCAGTTTTCCAACCAGGCGGGCGTCGGCCCTGGGTCCAGCGCCTCGGCCACGGGCATCTCCACCGGCTTGGTGAGTTTGCGCTTGGAAGTCACGGTGCCGACTACGTTGACATAGTAGAGCGCGCCGCTGACGAGCAGGATCAGAGCGCCAATCAGGGCTTCGATCATGAAGGGACTCCATTCGGGCGACAGGTACGGCGCCACGCCCAGCATGGTGCGCCGCGGCACGCCGTAGCGCAGGCCCAGGATGTGCAGCCCGTTGCTCATCAAGACCATGCCCACGAACCAGGTCCACGCTTGCCACAGGGCCGCGCGCTTGCTGAACAGTTCTTTGCCGGTCAGCTTGGGCAGCAGCCAGTACGTAATGCCCATGAAACCCAGGGTGGTGGCGCTGCCCACGGTCAGGTGAAAGTGGCCGGGCACCCACATGGTGTTGTGAATGACCAGGTTGAGGTTGTACGACGCGTTGGTCAGACCGCTGATGCCGCCAAAGGCAAAGAGGATCATGGCCAGGTTCTGCGCAACGAAGGAAGGTTCACCCCAGGGCAGCGCGCGAATCCAGCCCAAGAGGCCTTTGCCGCCGCGTGCGCGGCCGCCGATTTCCATCGAGGCGATGACGTTGAAGGCGGTCAAGACGCTGGGGAAGAACACCGCATACGTCAGGATGGCATGAATGTACTTCCAGGCCGCGGGAATGCCAGGATCGGTGTATTGATGATGGAAGCCAAGCGGCGTGGAAAGAACCAGGAAGAGCCAGAAGGCAAGGCGCGCCAGCGGTTCGCTGAACAACTTGCCGCCCACCTGTTTTGGAATCATCCCGTACCAGGAGATGTAGACGGGCAGCAGCCAGAAATAGACCAACGGGTGGCCGGTGAACCAGAAGAAGGTGCGCGCCAACTGCGGGTCAATGCCTTGCACCAGGCCTAGTGACCAGGGAATGAGCTGGAAAAGCATTTCCACGGCGATGCCCAGGGTGGCAATCTGCCACAGAACCATCGTGATGAGCGAACCAAAGGCAATGAACGGGGTGCGCTCCTTAGGGTTCTCACGCCGCCAGGCGCGCCAGGTGATGATGATGCCCCAGCCAACCGCCCATGAACCAACGACCACCAGGGTCAGACCGATATAGAACAGCGCCGAAGCTTTCAGCGGAGGGTAAAACGTGAAGAGCACCGTGGCCTGGTTGGTCAGCAGAGCGATGGATGCCAACACCAGACCCAATACCATCACCACCAGGGCAATCGTATGCACGATCGGCTTGACGACTTCTTTTTTCAAGCTGTAGCTCGTGGTGAAGGTGAGAAACCCGGTGATAAAGAAGGTTGTCCAGACCAGGGCATTGAGCACGGCGTGCAGCGTCAACCCCTGGTAGTAGCTTTGAATCCCAAGAGGCCGCAAGAGGCCATAGAGGTTGATGCCGTTATGTTCCAGCTTCTGGAATGGGCCGATGAGACCGCCGATGGCCAGCGCGGCCATGGCAATGCCGATATGCCAGGCGGTGAAACGATTGGCACGAGGAAAGTTTTGAGTCATATCGTAACCTCACGACAAAAGATATCAAGGGCGAATGATGAGAACTGGCTTGCGATCATGCCGGCGGCTCCGTGCTTACGGTTCCACGATAATCTGCGCAAACATGGTTTGGTGACCAATGCCGCAGTATTCATGGCAGATGATCTTGTACGTGCCGGGCTTGTCGAAGGTGTGCGACAGCTTGGAAACCTGGCCTGGAATGATCATGAAATTGACGTTGGTTTCGTCAATGTGGAAGCCATGCATGACATCCTTGCTGGTGACGTAGAATGTCACTTTGGAGCCAGCTTTGACTTTGATCTCGTTCGGTTTGAACGACCAGGTTTGGGCCAACAGACGCGCCTCGAATTTCCCCGGCGCCAGTTCGCGCAGGCCAGGTTCGCCGAACGAGGTGGCGCCTGGTGTGGCGACGAGGCGTGGATCCACGCGCATTTCAGGCGATGGCACCTGAATGCCGGTGGCGAACGCTGAGACGGTGATCGCGGCCCCAAAGATCAACAGCATGGCCGCCGCAACATAAATCCATAGCTTCTCGTAGGGATCAACATGTATCATTGCGTGACTCCTCGCGCCAACATGATCAGATAGGCGCTGCCCCATAAAGCGATGATCAACAACAAGTAGATCGCCAAAACAGCCAGTGTTCCCTTCGGTGCTTCCATGACTTTTTCTCCTCTCTGATCCTCACCTACAGCTGCGGAACCTTACTCGGGCTGACGGATGTCAACGTCGAGCTTGATCTCTCCACTCGTCTCGAACTTCAGCGTCAGCGGCACTTTTGCGCCGGGCGCGAAGGCTTCCTTTTTGTCAATGCACATGACATGCATGCCGCCGGGCTTCAACTCAATGGTCTTGCCGGCCGGTATTTCGATGAACCCGCCCGGCACGGGGCGCATGCCCATGGCGCCTTCCGCGGTCTTGTACGTTTCGTGCAGTTCAACGACGCCGCAGGCCGTTGAGGTAACCCCGGTCAATTTGTCGGCTGCGCCGCCGGAGTTTTTCAGGTTCATGTAGAACGCGCCGGTCATCATCATCTGCGTGGACGGTCTTCCCCAGGCTTCTTCGACCTTGATCTGCGGTGCGGCCGGCGCGGCGCTGCACGCAGCAAGAAGCATGGTCAATACCAGGACAACGCCTACGACGAGCCATGAGCGTCTCATTGTTTTCATTCGCTTCCTTCTCCTTTGCTGCTCTTTCTTACCGTGACGCCAGGCGAGCAGCGCCTGGCTCGATCTCGACTCACCTGGGCACAACAGGCGTTCATCTTCACGATCAGGGAATCAATTCATCCGTAGGAGCGCGCGCAGATCGCCTGCGATCTCGGCCCCAGTGGCGCCGAAGGGGATCAGCAGGCGGATGCTGCCCTGCCGATCAAGCACGAGCACGGTGGCTGTATGATCAATGAGATAACCGGTGGCCGCGGTGCCCTCATGCGCTTTGTAATAGATGCCTAAAGGCGTCGCCGCCGCGGCAATCTGCGCGGGTGAGCCGGTAATGCCAATGAATGACGGATCGAAATTCGCCACGTATTCCGCCAGGCGTGCAGGCGTATCGCGGTCGGGATCAACGGACACAAAAACTACCTGCACCTGCTGTGCGTCAGCGCCCAGGTCATGCATGGCCGCGGCCAGCTCGGCCAGCGTCGTGGGGCAGACGTCAGGGCAGTAGGTGTAGCCAAAATAGAGTGCGACCAGTTTGCCGCGAAAATCAGAGATGCGCACCGGTTTGTCGCCCGCGGCGGTCAACGAGAAATCGTTGACGGGCATGGGCGGCTCCATGAACATTCCAGCCCACGTATGGGGTGGATTCAGAAAACGGATTGCAACCACAATCGCGAGAACCAACAGGGCCAGGGCGGCGGGCCAAATCCATCGCGGCGCGACGCCTTGGCGCCGGGCCATCACGGGCTGCATAGGCAGTTCCTCTCTATCTCACTTGGCATAACACAGGAACAGGTGCGCAGCCTCATAGGCTACCTTACCTGCGCCCGTGCTGTTTTGCACTTCGCTGGCGATCAACGCCATGTCACGCATGATGCGATCAATCCCCGGCTCGGCCGTGCGATACTCCGCACGCAGGATGCCCCAGCCGTCCACCAGGAAGAAAGCAGGATCGAAAGAAAAAGAGCCATCGGCCTGGGGCGCGTAGTAGAGGCTGAAACCATCGCCGATGGCGACTTTGAGCGCCGCAGGATCGCCCGTTGCCACACGCCAAACGGCCGGGTCCGCGCGCTCGCGGTCTGCGTAGGCTGCCAGGACCGCCTGCGAGTCATGGTCGGGATCGAAGGATATCGTCACCAGTTTGACCGGGATGCTCTGCGTGTTGGCGGCGCCCAGGCGTTGTTGCACGGCGCGTAGGGTGGCGGCCGTCTGCGGACAAGGCGCCTGGCAGCCGGTGTATGTGATGTTGTAGAGTACGAGCTGGCCGCGCAGGTCTTCGCTGGTGAGCGCGGCGCCAGTCTGATCGCGCAGGGCAAAGGCAGGCGCCAGCTTGATGCGCGGCAGCACTTTGATCGGCTGCAGCGTGGCGAAGGCCAAAACCGAGGCAATCAGGAGTCCGCCAGTCAGGTAGAGCACGCGCATGAAAAGCTTCATGGTGCAACTCGCGGTTGTTGCGGCGGCCGGCTCGAACGGCTGTCCCTTGTGGCTACGGTTGGCCCCGCCGCTGACTTGCGCAGGACGCGCAGCAGGTTGGGAACCGTGGCGCGGGTGCGAGCCTGACGCTCGTGCACCACCATCGTGTTGTCAGTCAAGGTGACATAAATTACCCGGCGCGCCGCGGCGCCGACCAACAGCGGCGCCAGGTCATCCTGGCGTAACTCTGGCGCCGCATGATCTACAATCAGCGTATCTGGCTGCATGGACAACAGCAAATTTTCGGCCTCGGCCCACGTATCGGCCGCGCCGACGATGACGACCGACGGTTCGGACGCCAGCAGCCGCGCCAGCCCGTCACGAAAGAGGCCATGTCCGATCAAAAATACCTGTACGCTCATGGTAGGTTCATTGTGACACAAGCAGCTGCGTCTGTCGTCGCCCAGAGGGAGAGAGTAGAGGATAGAAAAACGGCTGCCTACTGGGTAGCCATCTGGCTAAGCCATTGGCGCTGGGCATAGTCCAAATGGGCTAATCCTGGCGTTCGCTCATGAGTCAGCGCCGCCCGCGGCGCCGCTCGAAGGAGGCTTGCCCGCGGATGCGCGCGCCGTGAGCAGGCTCGCAGACCTTGCCGAGCGAAAGGGGGGAGGAAAAGCTCACTTGTGGCTTGCCGGTGGGGTGCGAACGCCATCGCCCCTGGCAGGCGGGATAGTCGCAGACCCTGCCGGAGCAGAAACGCCAGAAAGCCCTGCGCGCACGGCCCAGGCGGCCGCCTCGGCGCGGCTGCGCAGGTGCAGCTTGTCCAGAATGCTGCCCAGGTGGGCCTTGATCGTGTGCGGCGACAGGGATAGGGCGGCCGCAATTTCTTTATTGCTCAAGCCGCGCGCCACGAACTGCAGCACCTCGCGCTCGCGCTCGGTCAATTCGTCCGGCTCCGCGGCGCCAGCAGTGGAGCGGGGGGTGGCAAACTCATTCAAGAGCTTGATCGCCATCGCAGGGCTGACCACAGCTTCGCCAGCGTACACGCGCTGAATGGCATCCACCAGTTCGGCGCTGGTGCTGTTTTTGAGCAGGTAGCCGCGCGCGCCGGCCCGAACGGCCGTGAACAGGTCTTCTTCGCGCTCGGAGACCGTCAGCATCAGGATAGGCAGGTCGGGATAGCCCTGACGCAGCCGCCGCGCCGCTTCCAGCCCGCCCATGCCCGGCATGTTGACATCCATCAATACCAGGTCGGGCGTCGCTTTCGCGACAGCAGCCAGCATCTCTTCGCCGCTGCCGGCGTTGGCGACCACATGCAGGCCGTCCATGTCATTGAGGATGCGCACAAGGCCTTCCCGAAAGAGGTGATGATCGTCGGCGATGGCAATACGTATCATGAGATGTTCACACGGGGGTGGTTAGCGGCACCGTAACGGCCAGGCGGGTGCCCTGGTCGGGGCCGGTGGCAATGGTGAGCGCGCCGCCCAGGCCTTCGGCGCGTTCGCGCATGGAGGCCAGACCATGGCTGCGGTAGATGCGGCTGGGGTCGCTCATCGTGGGAAAGCCGCGGCCGTCATCGGTGATAGCCAGGGTGCAGTGATCGCCCTCCGCGCGCAGCGCCACGGTGACCTGTCGGGCCTGCGCGTGTTTGCGCACGTTGGTCAAGGCCTCCTGGGCAATGCGCAGGAGTTGAAAACCGGTGGTGGCGTTGGTCTCGATCCCTGGCGGCTCCGCGCTAAACTGCGCGGCAATGCCGGTTTGCCGCGCAAAATCTGCCGTATAGTCGGCCAGGCAGGCAGTGATGGCGCCTGGTTTTTCGGCCGTCAGCCGCAGGCCGTCAATCGCCTCGCGCACATCCACATAGGCCCCGCGGATTGATTGACGCAGCTCGCCTAGCTCCTGCATCGCAGAGGCTTGTCGGCCGCTCTGGATGAGCTGCTCCAGGCGCTCTGCTTGTAAACCTAGATAGCCCAGGGTCTGCGCTAGGCCATCATGAATCTCGCGCGAAAGGCGGTATCGCTCCTCCAAGACGGCCATTTGGTTCACTTGTGATAGGAGCTGCGCGTGGCGAATCGCCAGGGCAATTTGATGCGCCATCGTCGTCAGGAGTTCGCTGTGCTGTTGGCTGAACGCGCGCCGGCGTCGCGCGCCCAAGAATATGGCGCCGAAGACTTGACCTTCCGTCGCCAGGGGCGCTGCGGCCGCAGAGAGCAGCCCGCCTCCCGCGCTGGCGCCCAATTCTGGCGCCATCACCGGCGCGCCCGCGGCATACGCCTGCGCTGCCATTTCGAGCGCCAGGCCAAAGCGTGGGTCGCTGACATCCGCGCCCAAGTCACGTCGCGCCTGGCAGGTCCACATCTGGCGCGCCGTATCGAACAGGAACAGGCCACCCGTCTGCGCTTGCCAGCCGGCCGCGGTGATGTCGAGCACTTGGGCCGCCAATTCGCTGACCTGGTCGTGCGACACAGTCGCCGGCGATTGCGTAGCCCGGTCAAGCGCATGCAGCGCGCCGACTTGGCGCACGCGGGCGCGCAGACTTTCCAGCGTCGCCGCGATCGAAGTGCCGAGGATGTTGAGCAAACGCACATGGTCTTCTGGCGGGCCATCGGCGGAAGGAAAATAAGCCGAGATCACGCCGACGCGCTCCTGCTCGTGGTTGATGGGCAGGCAGATGAGGGAATTGATGCCCTCGTCGCGCGCCAGGTCGTGCAGGTCTACGAACAGAGGGCAGTCGCTGGAAGCTTCAGTTCTAAGCACTTGACAGGTCCGGCAGCGACCGGCCGCCACCCCGCCATCCAGGCGGCGCCGCAGCCCGCTGAGGTAGCGGTCGCTGAGACCCCAGGCCATGTCCAGGTTGAGGCGGTCGCGGTCTTCGTCGAAGGTGATGACGGTCGAGGCCCGCGCATTGGTCAGCTGCAGCGGCGCCTGCGCGGCCAGGGCCAGGACTGCCTGCTCATCGGTGGCGGCGGTCACGCGCTGCTCCAGATCGTGCATGGCGAGCAGCTTCTGGTGGTTGAATTCTAGCTCAGCAAAGGCCTGGCGCAGCCTCTCTTCCGTGGCAGACTGGCGCGCAATCGCGTTGGCGATCCAGGTCAATGCGAGCCAGGTCACAACCGTGCCGGAGAGGCTGAAGAGGAGAAGTTCGGCCACGCCTTGCCAGGTCGGCGTGACCAGCAGACGGATGAGCACCTGGTGGAGCGCGGCGACGGCCACGATGACCGCCGGCGCCAGCCAGCGTAATTGGCGCACTTGGGCGTAGAGCGGCGAGGGCCGCGCCCCGTTGGCGGGAGCTGTGCTGGTTGGTTGGCGTAGGGCCTGATTGAACATTCCTCATCCATCGCTTGATCACCGGTTTTTGGACCGGCGGAATTGTGAGAAACAGTGGACAGTAAGATCAGTATACCAGTTTGCGCGCAAAAAGCCAAAGGCGTTCGCCGCGCCTGGGTGCATGTCAGGATGAAGGCGGATCGGACGGTTGTCAGGCCCGATAGGGCCTTCCACCTTGTAGCCCGATCCGTTCACGGTCGGGCGGTGTTGGTTGCGCGCACTATCGGGCCAGCAACCCCGCCGGAGGCCAAAGGCCATCCGGCTACGAGGTGCAAGCCCCTCTAGGGCTACGCCCCGAAATTGAAATGCACCCCGCCGCGCCTGGGTGCGCGCGCCCGGCGCACTGGAAGTGCGCGCGCCCAGGTGCATGAAGGTCAACGACGGCGCATGACCTGTGGGATGTACACGGGCAGGCTCGTCGGCGGCGTGCCCTGGGCCATCTTGAGATCGCCGTTGGTCGTATCGTAGTACGCTGCGTATGCGTAGTTGCTTTGATCGAGCGCCAGGGAGACGTAACGACCCACATCGCCCGCGTTGTCCAGTGTGCTGATGTCCCAGCTGCCGCCCCGCAGTTGGGCCACATCGAGGCTGTGGGCGTTGTCATCGTAGAAAGCGATGAGCGGCGCATCGCGGCTGTTCAGGGCCAGATCGGTGTAGCCGACGAGGCCAGTGTTGGCAACCGTTTGCACGATCCACGTTGTACCGGCCAGCCGTGCATACTTCAGCGCGTACTGTGTCCAATCGTAGTAGGCCAGGTGAGGATTGCCCAACATATCCACCGCGAGAGACACGTAACCGCCCACGTCCCCGTCGCTGTCTACGGTCTGAATACTCCACGGATAATTGGCCTTACCTCGCGCCACTTTCACGTCGCCATTGACAGCGTCATAATAGCCCACGAGAATGATATCCGCGCGGTCAATCGCCATCGAAACGTACCCAATGGCGCCAACGCTGTCAATGGTCTGCAAATCCCACAGCGCGCCGGTCCAGCGGGCAAACTTCAGGGTTTCGCTGCCGGCGTCAACGTACGCGACATGGGGCCGGTCGGCGGAATCGAGAGCCAACGAAATGCCGCTGCCGATCGTGCCGCTGTGGTCAATCGTCTGCAGCTGCCAGGCCTCGCCGATACGCTGCGCCAACTTGAGCGAGCCGTTCGTGTCATCCAGGTAGGCAATCAATGGCCGATTGGCTGAATTCACCGCAATCGCGGTTTGACTGCCAACTTCCGTCCCGTTTGCGCCGTCCGCAGTTTCGATCAACCAACCGCTGCCGCCCCAGCGCGCATACTGGAGGTCGTTTGCATAACTATCACGGTAGCTGATGTGGGGTCGGCCGCTGCGATCAAGCGCCAGCGCCGTCGCTTCGCCGACATTGCCCGCGACGTCCACGACATCTATGGCCCAGGCTACGCCGGTCCACGCAGCATATTTCAAGCGATTGTTGGTCATGTCGTAGTAAGAAATGCGAGGGCGCGTGCTGTCGTCGAGTGCAATCGAGGTGTAGGCCCCGACATCATCTGGGCTATCAACCGTCTGAATCGCCCACGTGGTCGCTACGCGCTGCGCTATTTTCAGATCCCCGTTGGTCCAGTCGCGGTAGCTGATGTACGCGCGCGCCGCGCCGTCCAGCGCCAGCGACGTATGGCCGCCGACGTCGCCCACGCCGTCCACAATTTCAATTTGCCAACCTGCGCCGATCCCGCGCGCATACTTCAAGTCGCCGTTGCTGCTGTCATAGTAACTGATGTGCGGATTGCCGCTGCTGTCAAGCGCCAGGGATGTGTCGCTGCCCACCTCCCCCTCGGCGTCCACAACCTGCACCACCCAATCCGCGCCGGTCCAGCGCGCATAGCGCAGATCTGCAGTGTACACATCGTAGTAGCTGATGCGCGCGCGGTCGCTGCTGTCAAGCGCCAGCGAAATGCTGCGCATGACTCCCGACTCCGCGCCAATGCTCTGAATGTCCCACTGCATTCCAGTCCAGCGCGCATATTTGAGCTTGCGATGGGTGTCGTCGTAATACACGATGTGCGGCCGGTTGAGGCTGTCCAGGGCCAGGGCGGCGCTGGAACCAACGTCTCCCGCACCATCCACCGTCTGGATCAACCAGCTGCTGCCAGTTTTGTTCGCATACTTCAAGTGAAGATTCGCGCCATCGAAGTAGGCGATGTGCGGCCGACCGCTGCTGTCCAACGCCAGCGAGGCGTTGGCGCCAACCCGAATGGCGCTGTCTACCGTTTCTCGCTGCCAGGCCACGCCGTCGTTCCAGGCATAATAGAGATGGTCGCCGCCGTAGGCAATATGCGGTCGGCCGTTGGCATCCAGGCGCAGGCTGCGCGTGTTCAACTCATCGAAGACCTTCGGGCAGTCCACACAGCGAATGTCCCACGTGTAGCCGGCGTGCGGAGTTTCGCCCGCGGGAAGCGCCGAAGCCGCAGTCGGCGAAGGGGGCAAGCCCAGCAGACTGAAAAGCAACCACGCATTGAAAATGACGAGTTGCCAGCGACTTGCAAGCCTACGCCGCGCATGATTGGTTTGTATCCATCGCAGCCATGTCGCCCATCGCCGCCGCATGCATGGTATCACCTGTCGTGGACTTCCCGTGTTGCATCTACCGTGAGCGCGCCCCGCAGCGCGTGAAAGAGCCGATTGCATAGCCATCTCCTCTGGTAAACAAGACCATGCCCACATCTTGCGCTGATGTGGGCATGGTGAAAGCCTCGAAATTTCGTAACATTGGGTCTGCGACCGACGTCGTTGGCTCAAACGTGCCGTTTCGAGCGGTTAGACGGGGAGCGCAGAAGTCCTGAGCATGTTACTTGCGCTCGGACTGGCGACTGCCGTTGATTTCAATCAACCGCCTAGTAGTCGAAGACCATCTCGGCCGCGTCAATCTTGATATGCGCCGCAGTCCCGGCGTCACTATCGCGGGCGACGAGGCGGATTTCCGTGCTCACCAGGTCGCTCAGGGTGCTGACGCGCCAGAGATCAAACGTGTAATCGGTCTTGACATCCTTGTTCCAGAACGGGGGCACGATCGTGCCCAGGCTGACCAATTCCCCGGTGGGGAGCTTCTGGAATGCATCGAGCACGCCGCCGTTGTAGAAGGTGTTGACGCGCACGCGCACGCGGGGACGGAACACATTGATCGCAGGATCGAGGTTGCCAGGGCTCCAACGCTTCAGATAGAGCGGCCCATCCATCATCGTCAAATCAATCACATCGCCGCCGCGCCGCAGCGCGGACGTGACATCGGCGCCCCGGTAGGTGGCACTCGCGACCGCCGAGACGTTGGTCAGGCCGTAGCCAACACCCTCTCCCTTGTTCAAGGTTTCGGCCAGGGTTTTGACGCGACGATATGTCGTGTTCAACTGCGAGGCCGCGGGTTTCAGCAAGCGCTCGATTTCCGCGACCGCGCCGCCAACGGTCGTCGCCGTCGTCAGTGTGGACAGATGGATAGGTGTGCGCGCCAGCAGGCGGCCGCTCGCCACGTTGAGCTGCAGGGCCGTATACTCCTTGCGCGCCTGGCCTTCATCCCCTTGGGTTGGGCGCAGCAGCGCATCTACCAAAGGTACGATCTCCGGGAAAACCACCGAAGCCGTTTGCGCCGTCGCAATGAACGCGTTGACTTCGGCCACCGAGTAGCGTGGGCGACCTGTGCGGCGGATTTCGTTCTTCCAATCGGCCGCACGCATCGGCGCAACCACCAGCGGATCGTAATAACCGAGGTCGAGATTGGTCCTTGTCTCCCCTAGGACAAGGGTGAAGGCTAGGAGACTGGGGTCAAAGGATGGAATCCAACCGGCGGGGATCGTCAGATCATTCACACGCAGCACATAAGCGCCTCCCGCCACACTGCCCAGGGTATAGACGCCTTGGTTGTCGCTGACGCCCTGCGCGGCGACGCTCTCGCCGGGGTCAATCTGATTGTTCCCGTTGCTGTCAAGAATCAGCGCCACGGCGACATTGGGAAGCGCCCCCTCGCCATCCTCTATGATCTCGTCGCCGTCCAAATCTTTCCAGGTCTTGCCGGTCACCGAGGCGGCGCCGCTGTGAGCGGTGATCACCCCAAAGTCCAAGCGATAGACGCTCACGCCGTCCTGACCCACAATCGGAGCGGGTACTTGAGTCGGTGAGCCTACGCCGGCGGGAGGCTGGAAACGCACCACATACACGTTAGGCCAGAGACTCGGCGTCACCACGTAGACGCCCTGGGCATTGCTGACGCCTGACCCGACCAGCGGCTCACCCTCTTCGATGAGACCGTTGGTGTTCAGATCCCGGTACACGTCAACCAGGGTATTGGGGATGGGTGGTTCACCCAGGTTGCGAACTCCGTTCTGGTTGACATCGTCGAAGACCACGCCGCTGATCGTACGAAGTAAGGTGACGCCGAAATCAACTCCTGTAACCGGCGTCCCGCCCACCGCCACCTGGCGGGTGTTGGGCGTGGTGCGCGTGTAGCCGAAGGATGGAGCGTTGACTTCGGTGACCACATAGACGTTCGCATCGAGACCGCTTATCGCGTACGCACCACCAAGGCTGGTCGTCGTATTGGCAAGAAAAACTTGACCGCCAGTCGCCAAGTCGCGAATCTCAATCGTTACGTTCGCACCAGTCTCGATGCCGGTCTCGCCCGCGTTGCGTACACCGTCCCCATTTGCGTCAAAAAAGAGTGTTCCCTGGATGGCGCCGGCGCCGGTCGCATGGGTGACGCGAGGGTGTACCAATGGGAGTGCTGTTCCCATCAAGACAGCCACGATCATGACGAGCCGAAGCAAAGTTCTCATAAAAACTATTTCCCTTCTCTCCACACAGGTGGAATCTGGCGCATCTTCTCAATCATCCAGTGGAGATGGTATTCAAAGAACACCCGTAAGCTTTCGGCAATGGTCGCAGACCACTGCCGCGCTTGCTCCTGAGGGGGATGGGGGGCGAACCCAATGCCCGATTGATTGGGATGATGCAATTGGCAACGGAATTGTTATGGCAGAGACATTGTATCACGCCGTTCGGCGTGTCGCGTGTGCTTTGCAGCTTACGAATTGCTTACATTTGGGCGGCGATCGCCTGCAAACCACCGCCTGGGGGGCGAATACACGAGCGATGATGTGCGTCATTCGTGTATTCGCCCTCTCCTCGCTAACCTGGCTGATTTGGCTAGGGGAGCCTGCGCACCTGCACGGCCGAAACCATCGGATTGAGCGTTCCACCGTTTTTTGCAAACGCAATGTTGAGAACTCCATCGCTCACCGCGACGGTATACACCTTGTCGAGGGCAACCGCCTTACCGACCTGACCGTAGACGCTCAGCGCATTTTCCACGATCGTGGTTTCCAGCGTGATCTTCGTGATACGAGCGGTTGACTTCGTCGTCTCGAATTCGGCAAACTTGAGCGTCACCTCGTAGTTACCGTTGGGCACCGTGAAGCGGTATTCGCCCGGGGCATCGCGCCACTTCTGATAGAGGGCGTCGTCGGTCGTGCCAGCCACCGCCAGCGTGGTTGACTTGGCTGTGCCGCCCGTGTAGCCCCATCCATTCGTGAGATACGCCTGATCGGCCGACCAGAGCTGGCTCGCGCCGTCGGTAAAGGCCGTGCCGCCGCTGTTGACGCGCTGCGTCGTGTATGGTAAGGGTGTGGGCGTCACCGTCGGCGTGGCCGTTGGCGTGCGCGTGGCGGTTGGCGTGGCGGTGGGGCACGTCGGGCACGGCGTGTTGGTCGCAGTCGCCGTGGGTGTGGAGGTCGGCGTCGGCGTGGGCGGCGGCAGTTGTACCACGCCCACTGCATTCACCATCGGCACATTGCTGCCGCCATTCTGGACGAACATGATGTTGAGCACGCCGTCAGACACCGATGTCTGATACACCCGGTCCAGCGCGTTGTATTGGCCCACCAACGACCAGATATTCAGGGTGTTTTCGACGATCACGCCTTCGATCGTGATGCGCATGATGCGGCTTGTGGCCGACGTCGCCGTGAAGTCCGCAAAGCGCAGGGTCACTTCATAGTTGCCGTTTGGCACCGTGAACTTGTACTCGCCTGGCGATTCGCGATATTTCTGATAGAGCGCATCATCGGTCGTGTTGCCGACGGCTTTGGTGGACGACTTGGCCGTGCCGCCGGTGTAGCCCCACGAGCCGGTAACGAATGCTTTGTCAATCGCCCACAGGCGCGCCTGGCTGTCCGTGAACACGGCCGTGCCGCCGCTGTTCACGCGTTGGAGGTACGGCGGAATGGTCGGCGTCGGCGTCGGCGTCTTCGTTGGCGTAGGTGTCACGGTGGCCGTCGCCGCGGGCGTGGGCGTCTTGGTCGGCGTGGCTGTGGGCGTCGGCGTCGGCGTATTGGTGGCCGTCGGCGTCGGCGTCGGCGTATTGGTGGCCGTCGGCGTCGGCGTCGGTGTGTTCGTCACCAGCGGCGTCGGCGTGACCGTTGGGGTGGGTGTGTAGGGAACCCAGCTCGCGGCCGCGGCCATGGCCGCGCCCACATCAATACGACCGTAGCCGTAGTAGATATCGAAGCCGGGTGTGCCTTTATCGGCGGCTGTCTGCCGCATCAACGCACGCACATCGGCGGAGGAAAAGGTGGGATGGGCCGATAAGATGAGCGCCGCCAACCCACTGACGTGCGGGGCCGCCATCGAAGTGCCGCTGAAGTACTGGTAGGTATTGGGGTTAGTCGGCTCCCACAGCGTGCTCCAGACCGTGTCGCCAGGCGCGGTCACATCAATCCATGTCCCATAGTTGGAAATCGTGAACCAGTCATCGTAGTACGTGGTCGCGCCGACCGCGATCACCTCAGGGTAGTACGAGGGATACTCCGGCTGATTGATGCCGCTGTTTCCGGAGGCCGCCACCATCACCACGTCACGCTCGGCCGCGTAGCGTACGGCATCCGTCATCAAGTACCCCGTGGTGGTGCCGCCCAGGGACATGTTGATCACTCTCGCGCCGTGATCGGTTGCATAGATAATTCCGTCGGCCACCCACCCCCAACTGCCATGGCCCAAGTTGTTCATCACCTTGACCGGCAAGATCTTGACTCCGGGCGCAATACCGGTTGACCCCTGGCCGTTGTTCATGGCTGCGGCAATAATGCCTGCAACGTGCGTGCCATGCCCTTCATCGTCGCTCGGATCCGAATCGTTGTTGGCAAAGTCATAGCTGGGCAAAATGCGTCCGCTGAATTCAGGATGCGTCATGGAGATCCCGGTGTCCAACACCGCCACAATCATGTTGGGACTGCCAATGGTCACATTCCAGCCTGGCTCTGCATTGATCATCTGCGGCGCATAGACTTTGCTCACGTCGCTGTAATCGGGATCGGTCGGCGTCAGATCTATCTTCGCTACGTAGTTGGGCTCCGCATAGCGCACGCCTGGCAACCGATTCAGGGCGCGGATCGCGGCTTCGGTCTGACCTGGGCGGGTTGCCAGGATATAGACATTCAACGCCGGAATGTGATGCTTGATCTGCAGATGGTATGCGCTCGCCACACTGGTCACGGTTTCTGCGCTGACGCCATCGGCAAAACGCACGACCACTTCATCCGGCACAACGTCCGGCGCCTGTGTCGAATCTGGGCGTTGAACGGTCGCGCCCAGCGCCATGTCCAGCGGTTGGCCGAAACTGCCGACTTCGCCGCTGAGCAGTTCGACTGGGGCCTGGCTTGGCTGACCGATGCCGCTCGGAGGCTGAATGCGCACAATCCGATGTCCTGGCAGCAGACCAGGAATGACGTAGTTGCCCTGCACATCGGTCAGTATGCTGCTGAGTAGCTGATCCTCTGGATCAATCACGCCATTGGCGTTGCTATCGTCGAACAGTTCCACCAGGGCGTCTGGAATGCGCGGTTCTGTCAACCCGCGCACGCCATCCTGGTTGATATCCTGGTAGACGGTGCCAGTCACGCTGCGTGGCAGCGTGTCTAGGAAGACGATCCCGCTGATGACCGTGTCGTTGACAGCGACCGTTTGGGTGTTCGCTGTCGTGCTGATGTACAGCGAGAGGTCGTTTTCCGTTACGAGAAAGGTGTTGTTGGGCAGGTCTGCAAAGCGGAAAATGCCATCAGGCGTTGTGGTAGCTGACGCGTAGTAGGTCTGGCCGCCGGTCGCTTGATCTCTGATCTCGATCAACACCCCGGCGATGCCGTTGTCTTGCGCGTCGCGCACACCGTTGCCGTTGGCATCGAAATAGACCCCGCCTTCGATGGCGCCGGCCGTCGTTGGTCTATCCGCCTGCGGCATACCGCCGACTGCGGACAGTAAGCCTGGCTGCGCCAAAGCCGTTGTAATCACGAACAGGATGACGAGAGCAGCCGTCAGAAGGGCGGCCGCCGGGCGCACGAGCTTGGGAAAAGTTTTCATATGGGCTCTACCTCGCAAAAAACGATGATATGGGGGGACGATCTGAACAACGGTGTTGTGATTGATTATCTGGCAACTTCCACTAGGGAAGCTGGCGCACCTGTATTCCTGCCACCATGGGATCCAGCTTGCCGCCATTTTTGACGAAGGCGATATTCAACATGCCATCGGCCACCGCGGCTTGATATGTTTTGTCGAGGGCAGTCGCCTTGCCCACCAATGTGTTGACATTGAGGGTGTTTTCCACCGTGATGCCTTCGATGGTGATCTTCATGATACGGGTGGATGAGTTAGTTGCCTCGAACTCGGCGAAGCGCAAGGTCACTTCATACGCGCCGTTGGGTACGCTAAACTTGTACTCCCCGGGTGCGCTGCGCCATTTCTGGTAAAGGGCGTCATCGGTGGTGCCAGCAACGGCCGTTGTCGTGGATTTCGCCGTGCCCGCGGTGTAACCCCACGAGCCGGTCGCAAACGCCTTGTCCGCGGTCCACAGTTGACCTTGCCCATCCGTGAAGTTGGCGCCGCCGCTGTTCACGCGCTGCAGATACGGCGGCGGCGTGGCCGTCGGCGTGGGGGTCGCGGTTGGGGTGGCGGTGGGGCAGGCTGGGCACGGCGTCTGAGTTGGCGTGGGGGTTGGCGTCGACGTGGGCGGCGCTAACTGAGTGATCGCAATCGCCGACACCACCGGCGCAGAGGCGCCGCTGGCAATGGCAAATTGGATATTCAACTGACCATCCACCACGTTGGCCTGGTAGGTCTTGTCCAGGGCCACATAGCGCCCAACCGACCCGTAAATGCTGAGCGCGTTTTCGACCACAACGCCTTCGATGGTGATGCGCATCACGCGACTGGTTGCACTGGTGACGTCGAATTCGGCGAAACGCAGAACGACCTGGTATGACCCATTTGGCAGGTTGAAGCGATATTCCCCCGGCGTTTCGCGGCGTTTCTGATAGAGGCCATCCTCGGTGGTGTTCGCGACCGCCTTGGTCGAGGTCTTGACGGCGCCGCCCGCCGCACCCCATGCGCCGTCCCACAACTGATCGGCGTCCCACAGGTTGCCTTGGGCGTCAAGGTAGTAAGTGCCGCCGCTGTTGACGCGGCGCACATAGGGCGTGGGCGTTGGCGTCGCGGTCGGCGTCACCGTCGGCGTTCGTGTGGCGGTCGGCGTCACCGTCGGCGTTGGTGTGGCGGTGGGTGTAAGCGTCGGGGTTGGTGTACTCGTCGGAATCGGCGTGACGGTCGGCGTTGGCGTGACGGTCGGCGTATTGGTGGGCGTCGGTGTGGGCGTAATGGTGACCCACGTGCTGCTGGCGCCCAACGCCTGTCCCGCGTTGATGAGACCCCAGCCCGAATAGAGATTTGGCCGCGGCAGCGAAATGGACACGGCGCTTTGCTGAATCATCTCACGCACATCCGCGCTCGACAGGTCAGGGCGCACGGATAGAATGAGGGCCGCCAGACCGCTGACGTGCGGAACGGCCATCGAGGTGCCAGTGCAATAGCCGTAGGTGGTCGGATTGGCGCTTGTCCAGTAGGTGCTCCACACCGCAACCCCGGGCGCGACGACGTCAACGGAATCGCCATAGTTCGACTGCCACCACAACTGCCCGGTATTGTCGGTGGCGCCGACGGCGAAGGTTTCGGGATAGAATGCGGGGTAGAAGGGCGCATTGGTGCCGGTGTTGCCGGTGCCGGTCACAATCAGGACGCCGTGCGCGGCCGCGTACTGGACAGCCGTCTGCAGAACCTGCGATGTAATCGGCCCTCCAATAGAGAGGCTGATGATGTCTGCGCCTTGATCAACGGCATAGACGATGCCGTTGGAAATATCAACCCACGTGCCGCTGCCGGACGAGTTCAGCACCTTGACCGGCAGAATGGAGACGCCCGGCGCCATGCCTGCAATGCCGATCCCGTTGTTCATCGCCGCGAACAAGATGCCGGCGACATGCGTGCCATGCCCGTTATCGTCGCTGGGATCGTTGTCTTTGTTCACGAAGTCATAGCCAGGTAGAAAATGAGTTTGCGCAAATTCGGGGTGCGAAAACGATACGCCGCTGTCCACGAGGGCCACCACGACCGAGGCAACACCAGTGGTGACATCCCAACCGGCTTCAGCGTTGACCTGCTGTGGCCCGTACACCAGGCCGGGGTTGTTATAGTCTGGATCATTGGGGTGCAGCGTGCCGCCGACGATGTAGTTCGGTTCGGCCCAGGCCACCGCCGGTTCCAGCTCAAGCGCGGCCACCAGGACATCCGGCAGCCAACTGACGGCCTTGTAGAGGTAGACATCCAGCACCGCCGAGTATTCCTTGCGCTGCAGCTGGTAGCGCATCTCGACGTCGGCAATGGCCGCGGACGACGCGCCGGGCTGATAGTGAACCAGGACTTCGTTGTCTTTGTACGGCTGCTTGATCAACCCAAAATCATTGCCGGCGTCGGTCAGGCCAAACTCATTGAAATTGGCCTGCTCCCTGTTGTCCGTGGTGAGTGCATGGTGACGAGGAAACGAGGCGATGTCAACGTTCAGCGCAAACGCCCCTAGCGCGCCGACCACGAAGCTGTAAGCGCCGTTTGCGGCTGAGGGTTGCGTGGCTAACAGGGCGTCGCCTGCGTTCACCATCCCATTGACATCCGCATCCCGATACAAGCGCACCGTGACATTGCGCAGCCCGGATTCGGTGGCGGGATCGAAGATGCCGTTTAGATTTGCGTCCTTGAAGACGACGCCGGTGATGCTGTTGGCCTGTGCGCTCTGACAACTGAGGGCGCGATAGCTTGCGCCGTTATCCACCGTGCGCGGATTGCTGAGCAGGCCAGCCTGCGCGTCCATATCGTAGAGGACGCCGTCACGCGCCAAACCCATCAGCGCGCCTTCAGGCGTGAAACTCAGCCCCTCCAGGGGCGCCGGGTTGGCGGCGCCGATGAAAACCACGGCGCCGGTGTTCTTGTCAATCTTGAGCAGTTGACTGCCGCCGCTGGCATTGCTGGCCACGCCCAGCATCTGCCCATCAAGCGGGCTGATCGTGATATCCGTCACTGCCGTCATCCCGGCTGGCAACGGCATGGGCGCATAGTCTGCGCGGCCAGGAAATGCATCTTTCACAAACTCACCGGTCGTAGGCGACACCTGGAGCAAGAGGCTGCCGGCTGGCTTTTTCACCGTCGCGAACAGGCGACCCGAAAACGGATCGAAAGCCAAACCCTGCGCATTATCCAAAGTCTGCCTGCCCAACGCGCCATCGGCCTGGCCCAAGGTGCGGGCGAAGGGCGTAAAAAGCCCGGTCGCGACGTCAATCCGCCCGAGGCGGTCATTGTCAATCGCAAAGAGTACATTAGCGCCTGTTTGTTGGGCCAGGCTGAAGGCGCGCTGTGTGGACGTGCCTGATCCAATGTTGACTTCGTTGGTGGACGGATTGGGGTCCCAGGGTGAAATGAGTGTCAGCAGGTTGGTGCTGTTGCTGCCTCCCCCTTCGGCCAGGGCAAAACACGACGGGACCGCGGCGGTGGACAGGGCTGGGCGCGACATCTGCCACGACGCGCTGAGCACCGTCGCAACAAGAAAAAGGATTTTGAGTGGTCGTATCATGCGCCAGTCCTCCGTAGCTCGTATCACAGCCAACAAGCGTAGAATTGTTCGGCTGATATGTTCATTATATCACATGCGCCGTTAAGATTCGCCTTACGTTTGACTGACAAAGTCACGGTTTTGCTGTGCAGGCGGCTGCTAACCCATAACCAATTTATAACAAAAAAGCGAGAGCAATCCCCATGATCACTCTCGCGATTTTGTCAACACACGATGGCTCATAGGGGGGCTATGAGGGGCGCCTGGGGTGGGCGCCCCTTGCGTTCAAGAGACGGAACCTAGCGTCGCAGCCACGGCATGAAGAGCTGCATGCCCGAGAGCCGGGAAGCCACTGGGCCGATGAGTTGGCCGGCGGGCAGCGTCTCCAGGCGATAGAAGTAGACCTTGCCGGCCACGGCGGCCTCGTCCACCCAGGTGTAGCTGGCGCCGGCCGCGCCGCTGGCCTGGCTGGCAATGGGCGTCGTGGTCAGGCGCTGGTAAACGCCATCGGCGCTCGTCGCCCGCCAGACATGGAAGCCTTCGTTGGCGCCTTCGGCCAGGGTCGTCCAGGCCAGGTTGACATAGCCGCTGGGCTGCTGATCAGCGGTGAAGTTGGCAACCAGCACACTGGTTGGCGAGATGAAGGGGAAGTCCAGGGTCAGATCGCTCTGACCACTGAGCAGCAGGACGCTGGTCAGGGTCGTTGGGCCTGAAGGCAGATAACCGTTGGGCTGCGGGATGACAGTGGCCGTGTAGCGCCCAGGCGGCAGGCCGGTGACCAGGTAGGTGCCTGCGGGGAAGCCGCCGGTGGGGCCGGTGGTCACGGTGGCAACGACCACATTGCTGCTGTTCTTGACCTGGATGATGACGCCGCTCAACGGCGGTTCGACGCCAGGGTCATAGACATTGTTGCCATTGACATCCACCCAGGTGAAGTCGCCGACCGTCACCGGCTGCCAATAGCCGAAGTCGGCCGTCAGGTTGGTGGCGCCCACATTGGTGGGGTTGAAGTTCTGAATGCAGTACGGCATGGCCTGACTGTTGTTATCCTGACCAGGGTTGGGGCCGGTGGACTTGGTGTAAGTGGTCAACACATTGTTGGTGTCGGTCACGATGACGATGTAGTTGCCGGCCGGGAAGTCGCCATTGAAGCGGTAGTTGCCGCCCAAGAAGGCGCTGGCCGCGGTGAGCTTGGTGTCCACCAGGAAGTCGAACTGGTCGCGTGCGCAGTTGCGATTGCTGTCATACCACAACTGCACGGAGACATTGCCGATGCCTGGCTCGTCGGCTGTATACAGCCCATCCGCGTTGCGGTCCACCCAAACCAGATTGCCAATCGTGCTGTCTTTGCGCACATCTGGGCCGGGGGTGTAACCGAAGTCAGCGGTTGGGTTGAACTGGCCCTGAGCCAGCGTCACGGCATAGGGCTGCGCCTGGTTGTTGTTGTCCTGGCCGGGGTTGGGGCCAACGACGGTCGGGATATAAGCAGTCAGCACGCCGAGGGCATCGCTGACGCGCACATCGTAGCTGCCCGCCTGCAGACCCACGAAGACGTAGTCGCCGCTGGCGCCGGTGGTGGTGGTGGCGATCACCACCCCGTTCTGGCGCAGTTGGACGGTCACGCCATGCTGGCCGTAGTCGCCGCTGTTCTCATTGAACAGGCCGTTGTTGTCGGTTTCGATCCAGACCTGGTTGCCGATGGCGCCCATGGGACGGTCGGTGAGGAAGTAGCCGAAGTCGGCGGTCAGGTTATCCGCGCCCACGGGCAGGTTCACGGCATAGGGATCAGCCTGGTTGTTGTTGTTCACCCCGGCCGCGCCCAACGGCGACTTGGTGTAGCCGTAGAGCACGCCGTTCGTGTCGCTGACGTGCACCAGGTAACGCCCGGCAGTCAGGCCGCTGAACAGGTAGTTGCCGGTGTTGGCATCCACCGTGCTGGCGGTCGTCGCCGTGGCGATGATTGGCTCGCCGGCGTCCCAGACGCCGTTGTTGTTGCTGTCGCGAATCAGGTCCACACTGACGCCGGGGAACGGGGTGTCGCCGGCGTTGTAAACGCCGTCCTTGTTGGCATCCAGGAAGACCAGGTTGCCGATGGCGCCCAGGAAGTTATTCCCGGCATCGTCGTAACCGAAGTCAGCCTTGAGATACTGGTCGCCGGCCAGCACAACGACCGGCACATGAGGCACTGGCGTGGTCGCGGTGTAGCCTGGGGGTGGGTTGGTCGGGGCCACGCTGTAGGAGCCAGGCGGCACTTCGATCAGGTAATGCCCGTTGCTATCGGTGGTGTCGCAGATCGGCGCGCCGCCGGCAACCGACGTTGCACAGACCTGGACATTGGGGATGCCCGGCTCGCCCGGCTGCTGCACCCCGTCGCCGTTATCGTCGTACCACACGGTGTCGCCGATGATGGCCTTGCCCGTGTTGGGCGTTTGCACATAGCCAAAGTCCGCATTCTTGTAGACCTGGCCGGCGGCGAGCACGATCGCACCCGTCGGGTCAGGCTGGCTCTGGTTGGCGACGATGTGCGTCAACCCGGCCAGCACATTGTTGGCGTCGGTTACGTCCACGAAGTAGGTGGCTGGCGGCAGGTTATTGAACAGGTAGCCGCCATCCGCATCGGTGGTCAACGTGCCCACCAGCGTGTCGCCGCCGGTGAGGGTGCCGCTGCCATCCGTGTCGCGGTAGAGAGCCACGGTGACGTTGGGAATGCCTGGCTCGCCCACATCCTCGATGCCATCGCGATTCGTGTCGTACCAGACGAAGTCGCCGATGGCGCCCAGTTTGATGTAGCCAAAGTCGGCGGTCAGGTTGTAGCCGCCTGTAGGCAGCGTGACCTGGTACGGCTGGGCCTGGTTGTTGTTATCCTGGCCGGGATTCGGGCCGAGGACGGTCACGACGTAGCCCGCCAGCACGCCGAAGCTGTCGCTGACGCGCACCTGGTACGTGCCGCCGGGCAGACTAACGAAGGCATAGTCGCCGCTGGCGCCGGTGGTGGTCGTCGCGATGACCGTGCCGTTCTTGAGCAGCTGCACGGTGACGCCGGCCTGGCCAGCATCGGTCCCGTTGGCATTGTAGAGGCCGTTGTAGTCCTTCTCGGTCCAGACCTGGTTGCCGATGACGCCGATGTTGGTGTGATCCAACGGGTAGTAGCCGAAGTCGGCGGTCAGGTTGCTGCCGCCGGCCGCCAGGTTGATGGCGTACGGGTCGGCCTGGTTGTTGTTGTTCGCGCCGGCCGTGCCTAGCGGCGACTTGGTGTAATCGAACAGCACCGCGTTAGTGTCGCTGACGTGCACCAGGTAGCGGCCAGCAGGGACGCCGGTGAACAGGTAGTTGCCAGTCGTGCAGGCCGTACCGCCGACCGTGGTGACGGTGGCGATGATGGGCTCGCCGGCGTCCCACGCGCTGTTGGCGTTGCTGTCACGGATCAGGTCCATGCTGACGCCGGTGAAGACGCTGTCGCCGCTGTTGCAGACGCCGTCTTTGTTGACATCGCGGAAGACCAGGTCGCCCACGGTGCCGAGCTGCGGCTGCGAGGGATTGTCATTGTAGCCGAAGTCGGCGTCGAGGTACGTCTGACCGATCTGCAGCGTCACCGGATGCGGCACGATCGTCGTGGCCGTGAAGCCCGCGGGCGGGTTCGTGGGCGCAACCGTGTACGAGCCGGCCGGCGCCTCGATCAGGTAGTGGCCGTTGCTGTCGGTGGTGGCGCAGAGCGGAGCGCCGCCGCCAACGGGCGTCGCGCAGACCTGGATGCCGGGGATGCCCGGTTCGCCTGGCTGCTGGATGCCATCGCCGTTGTCGTCATACCAGACCGTGTCGCCGATGATCGCCTTGCCGGAGCCTGGCAGCTTGTAGTAACCGAAGTCAGCGTCCTTGTAGACCTGGCCGGGACCAAGCACAATGGCGCCCGTGGGGTCAGGCTTGCTTTGATTCGCCACGATGTGGGTCAACCCAGCCAACACATTGTTGGCGTCGGTGACATCCACGAAGTAGACGCCGGGGATCACGTTCTTGAAGATGTAGCCGCCGTCGGCGTCGGTGACGGTCGTCGCCACCAGGGTGTCGCCGGCGCTCAGGGCGCCGCTGCCATCGGTGTCGCGGTAGAGGGCCACCGTCACGTTGGGGATGCCCGGCTCGCCCACGTCCTCGATGCCATCGCGGTCGGTGTCATACCAGACGAAGTCGCCGATGGCGCCTAACTTGGTGTAACCGAAGTCGGCGGTCAGGTTGTAGCCGCCGGCGGGGAGGCTCACGGCGTAGGGCTGCGCCTGGTGGTTGTTGTCCTGGCCGGGGTTGGGGCCGAGGACAGTCAGCACGTAATCTTTGAGCACCTTGAAGGTGTCGCTGACGCGCACCTGATAGCTGCCAGCGGGCAGGCTGGTGAAGGCGTAGTCGCCGCTGGCGCCGGTGGTCGTCGTCGCGATGACCACATTGCCTTGAAGCAGTTCCACGGTCACGCCGGCCTGTCCTACATCGGTTCCCGTGGGATTGAAGATGCCGTTGGCATCGTATTCGATCCAGACCTGGTTGCCGATGACGCCGATGTTGGTGCGATTTTGCGGGTAGTAACCGAAGTCGGCCGTCTGGTTGCTGCCCGCGGCTGGCAGGTTGACCGCGTAGGGATCAGCCTGGTTGTTGTTGTCCACCCCGGCGGCGCCTAGCGGCGACTTGGTGTAGTCCACCAACACGGCGTTGGTGTCGCTGACATGCACCAGGTAGCGGCCAGCCGGTAGACCGGTGAACTGGTAGTTGCCGGCGGTGCAGGTCGTCCCTGGCGTTGTGGTCACGGTCGCGATGATCGGCTCGCCTGCGTTCCAGACGCCGTTGGCATTGCTGTCACGGATCAGGTCCACGCTCACGCCAGCCAGCGGGCTGTCGCCGCTGCCGCAAACGCCATCTGTACCGACATCGCGGAAGACCAGGTTGCCGATGGTCCCGAGCTGCGGCTGCGAGGGATTGTCATTGTAGCCGAAGTCGGCGTTGAGGTACTGCTCGCCCGCGGCCACGGACACCGGGTGCGGCACGATCGTCGTGGCTGTGTAGCCGGCCGGTGGGTTCGTGGGCGCGACCGTGTACGAGCCAGCCGGCACTTCGATCAGGTAGTGACCGTTGCTGTCGGTGGTGGTGCAGATCGGGGTGCCGCCGCCAACGGGCGTGGCGCAGACCTGGATGCCGGGGATGCCGGGTTCGCTCGGCTGCTGAACGCCATCGCCGTTGTCGTCATACCAGACCGTGTCGCCAATGAGCGCCTTGCCTGAGGTCGGCTGCCGGACGTAGCCAAAGTCAGCGTCCTTGTAAACCTGGCCCGCGCCCAGCGTAATCGCAGCCGTCGGGTCGGGCTTGCTTTGATTCGCTACGATGTGCGCCAACCCGGCCAACACGTTGTTGGCGTCGGTGACATCCACGAAGTAGACGCCGGTCGGCAGATTCTTGAAGATGTAGCCGCCGTCCGCGTCGGTCGTGGTCGTCGCCACCAGGGTGTCCCCAGGCGTCAGCGTGCCGCTGCCATCGGTGTCGCGGTAGAGGGCGACTGTGACATTGGCAATGCCGGGCTCGCCGACATCCTCGATGCCGTCCTGGTTCTTGTCATACCAAACGAAGTCGCCGATGGCGCCCAACGCCTGTTGAATCTGGACGCAGGCGAAATCGCGGCGATCAGTCAGAATCGTGTCGAACTGATCTTCGGCGCCGGTGACGGTTGCCAGGTTCGGCGTGCCATTCGTGCATTGCGCGCGATAGCCGAAGTCCGCATCGTTATAGTCTTGCAGATTGGCTAGAAGCACCGTCAGCGGCTCGTTAGCTGTCGTCAGGGCAAAGCCCGTTGGCAACGTGCTGGCGTCCACCGCCACACAGTAGGAACCCGCCGAGAGATTGGCGAAGTCGTAGTTGCCGTCAACCGCGGTCACCAGCGTCTTCAGGGGGGTGCCGTTCGGCCGGCCCGTGAGAGGACACGAACCGCCATATAGCTCAACCTTCACGCCGTTCAATCCCGGTTCGGTTGACTGCTGCAGCTTGTCGCCATTCAGGTCGTACCAGACGCGATCGCCAATACTGCCGGTAGGTGCCAGCGTGATGGTCGTGCAAGCTTCACCGACGTCGCCGCCGGTCTTGTTCTGGTCGCCATCGTGCACCATGAACTGGAAGCGGTAAGTGTGCCCGGAGATCAACCGACCGTCCGCCACCAGGCGATCCACGTTCCAGCGCACTTCTGCGCCATACCCCTCATTGATCAGCCCGGGCGGGGCCGGATCACCGCTGCCCAGGTTCCAGTTGTTCTTGGCCGGGTCCGAGTCGGGCGTTACCGTCACCGTTGGGGGGTTACGCGTCTTGTCTACGAGGCGCACGGCGCCCTTCCATGTCCCAAAGACGGCATGGGGCCCGAGCGGTGCGCCTCCCCACTGCCAGTCGCCTGCTCGATTGTTAGGATCGGTTGTGATATCCGTGATGAAAATCGCGGGCCACATCGGCCGATCTGAGACATCGGTGCCGGCCTGATCGCCGGTCAGGGCTGTTGTACCGAGCAGAGGATCAAACGCGCTGCCGGGATTCGTCGCAAGCGGTGTGATCGGATAGTCTGTTGTGGTCGTGCCGCTCGACGTCTTGACCTTGACCTGGCGTACACCCAGGGTTAGCGCGTGTTCGTCGTTGTACCAGACATTCAGCGTATCGCCCGGTCGCGCCACGCCACCATCCACTGGCTTGAAGCCGCGCAGCACCGTGCTCTCGTTGAAGACGACGCTGGTCAATGGATTGGCGCTTGAGTAAGGATAGCCGCAGGTGTCGAGCGCGGTCGGGGCATCGCCGTTTGCACCTTGCGCCTTTTGCTGCTCGGCCGGGTCAGACGCAGGCACAGCACTCACTTTGGATGCGCCCAACACTGCTGCTGTGGGTTGCAGCGCCCTGAATCGCACCACGACAGCAACAGACTCCCCAGGCGCCAGGCCATTTAGGAAATTCATTGCCAGGTTGTTCCAGGTGAGAGTACCAGTGCCCACACTGTCTGGTTGCGGCGTGGCGCTCACGAAATCGAGAATCGTTGGGTCGTACCAGTCGCGCAACGGGATCAAGCTAAGAGAGGTCAACCCTGTATTCGTCACGCCGATGGTGAAGCTGACTTCTTGCCCCGCATAGACTGGCCCGGGCGTGGTTAGCCTCTTGGTCACCAGCAGATCGGGATAGGCCAGGGTGTAGCCGAAATCGGCTTCCAGGTAGCTCTGACCCTCTGCCAGGCTGATCATCGGCGTCGGATCGTTGTTGGTTGTAATCACGTAGCCGTCGGGGATGGTGGCATCAACCACATCCACGAAATAGTCATCCGGTCGGAGGTTCTGGAAGAGGTATTTGCCGCCCGCGCGTGTCGTTTGCGTGGCGACCACGGTATCCGTCGCCGGGTTGAAGAACCCGTCCCCGTTATCACGGTAGAGCTTCACCTGCACGTCGTTGATGCCAGCCTCACCAACCTGTTGCACGCCGTCATGGTTCGTATCGTACCAAACCGTGTCGCCAATCTCACCAGGGCAGACGCCCGGTTCGGCGTAGATCGTGTTGGTGCCGATTTTGCTGGGAGAGGCATGGATATAAGGCACTTCGATGGAGCCAAAGCCCGAGGCGCCGAAGGCTGTCTTCGCGACCTTGACTTCGTAGATCACATCGTAGATCCAGTCAGGATAGGTTGGGTTCGGGGTGTAGAAAACATCGGTGGCCGGCGAGTTCACCGTCAGGTTGGTGCCGAGGACGGAGCAGTTGCCGCCGCTGCAATAACCGAAATTGTTCAGCGTATAGTCGAACGAGGTGCCCCACTGCTGGATATTGGCTGCGCTACCGGTGTTCATGCCGCCGTCGCCGCCCGCGACACCCAGGGAAGCGTAACCCGACGGCGTGCCGGACTTCGACGAGATGTAATCGAGGTCGAAGTCGAGCACTTTGGTGCCATTGGCGTCCAGGCCCCAAAACTGGGCGTGGTCAGAGCCGGTCAGGTTGCCAAAGCTGTGGCCGCTGGGCCAGTTGACCGCATTGGCGCCGTACGTGTTATCCACGAAGTCTTTGTCAATCGCCAGCACCATGTAAACGGAATTGCCCGACGGCTGGTAGAACGAGGCCAACTTTCCGAACAGGGCGCCTGTCTGGTCAATGTAACAGACTTGGGTCGCGTCGGGCGAGATGCGGTAGACATCATCGTAGCGACCGTCAATGACTGGCGGTGAATTGTCAAACACGGTGGTGACATCGTCCGCGCCATCCGATTTGCTCGGATCATTGCCGGAGGTGGCGGTGATAACAGTCTGATCCACGGTATTCACGGTGGCGCCGGCCGGGACGCGAATCTCGGCCACCAGGTGGTAAGTGGCGCCGGCAGCAATACACACCGGGTTGGACAGGGCCGGTTCATTGGGGTTGTTGGTCTCATGAACGCCGTTCTGGTTGGTGTCTTCCCACAGCAGCACCGTCCATCCCTGGCTGGACGAACTAGTCACGTTGACGCAGTCCTGGGAGTTGCCGTTATTGGTAATGGTATGGCCGTAGAAATTGACCGAGCCAGCCACGGCGTAGCGCGTGAAATCAGGCTTCACCACCAGCAGCTGACCGACACGCGTACTGTCGGTGGCTGTGGCGGTGGCGCCGGTAGCCTGGGCGGTCGCAGTGATCGTGGTGACATCGGTCGTCCCCAATGCCACGACACTGGGTACGTCCACCTGCACCAGGATGAAATAGTCCACGTTAGGCCCAATGGATGGGGTCTGGCTGATGATCATGTCTTCGGGATCCTTGACCCCGTTGCCATTGACATCGTTGTAGATGCGCTGGACCCAGCCCTGCGACGAGGAGGCAGCCAGGTTGACCACGGTGGTCAAGTTGCCCACGCGCACGACGTGGGCGTAAGTTTTGGTTTGACCGGCAACGCCTTCACCAGTGTTGTTGGGCGTGAGCGTGACGCCAGCCGAGTAACAAACAACCAGTTTGGGACGCTGCGTGGCCGTGCCATCGTCGCTGCTCTTGAAGATTTTCTCCGTCTTCGGATTCGTCACAGGCGACTCAAGGATCACGCCCAGGTTGCTGGCAGGAGCCGCCAGCCATGAACTGACCAGGCTGGTCAAGTTCCACGATTTCCAGACGTTTTTGGTGTCATCCAGGGACGCCGTAGCTGCCACGGCCGCGTTGTAGTCGCCGCCCAGGTTTGTCCACAAGACACTGGCCGCTTTGTCGCGCGCGTTCCAGGTGACTTCAGCTTCTGTCCACGAAGCCGTGATACCATGGGCGTTGATCGTCACACTGCCGCCGCTGGCGCCCTTCACATACAGCGAGAGAGTCGCGCTGTTGACAATGGCCGTCGGCGGAATACTGGAAAGGTCAAATTGCATGAGCGCGCGCATCAACTTGCCGTTCTCGGTTTTGACCCGCAGTTCAGAATCCCCGCCCCGACGCTCGTCTTGTTTTTCCTGTTTGATGTAAGCATCTTTGCCGATGCTTGGCCCGGGCTGCAAGGTCGTGCAGGTCTCACCGCTGGTGGGCCGCATCGCTGCCAAGCTCCCGGACACAGCCTGGCCAGCACGAGGATCAAGCCCCGCGATGAGCGTTGACGTTAGCATTGTAATTGCCATTACAACACTGAGCCAGATCGTGCTCTGTCCATTTGTTCTCATATCCAACTCCTTTGACTTCCGAACGAAATCTGATGCGCTACCGAGGCCCGCGAGAACGGTGAGGGTGAAAAATGCGATGCCAAGGGGGACGCTACAACGGCTAAATGACTACATAACTTGACCGCAAAGCCGACTCATGACAGGGTCATGACCAAGATAACTAACCTATGAGTTTATCTTCCATTTTGGCGCGTCAGCACAGTTTGAACCTATGTACATTATACAGGGATGCAAGCAGCTTGTATAGTGTTGAACCTTTCAGTTGCCTTACGGTTACTGAGCCATGTAGACCCATACTGTTGGGTGCAAGTATACGAGCGACAATTATAATGTAATCTACTGAGCCATGCAATTTGCCAATAGTGATTATGACGACTTGCAAGGCGTAATTGTAAGATGTAATACAAAAACGTCGGGGCAGATATGCATGCACCGGGCGACTTTTGCATGCCAAACGATGGGCTGGTTGCCAGCCCGCAAACAAAAAGAGCGAGAGTGACCCTAATGATCACTCTCGCGATGTTATGAACGCGCGACAGGCTCATAGGGGGCTACGAGGGGCGCCCCCGCGGGCGCCCCTTTCTTTCAAGAGACGAAATCTAGCGCCGCAGCCAGGGCATGAAGAGCTGCATGCCCGAGAGCCGGGAGGTGACGGGGCCGATGAGTTGGCCAGCGGGCAGCGTCTCCAGGCGATAGTAGTAGACCTTGCCGGCGACTGCGGCCTCGTCTACCCAGGTGTAGCTGGCGCCGGCCGCGCCGCTGGCCTGGCTGGCAATCGGCGTCGTGGTCAGGCGCTGGTAAACGCCATCGCT
>NZ_UETR01000067.1:0-10256 GCF_900491745.1 Candidatus Amarolinea aalborgensis
GTCGCAAGACAACGAATCGCCTGCGGGAGAGTGTTGCAGAATTGAGGTGGAGCGGCGGCTGAGGTGCTTTGCAGAGCCTCTGATTTCGTGTTATGGTAAGTAGTGCTTGGTGGTGAGGGGTGTGAGGGGTGTTTTCGGGTCAATTTACGCTTCAGAAAGGGCCAATCGCCCGATTTTCCGCATCGCCCAGGCTTCTTGTGCATCCTTCGCCGGTCGAAGGGCGCACTCCGCCCTTGGTCAGGGTGTAGATACCGCGGGGGGAGTTTGAGGCTGGCGCTCCAAGCGACGAATCCACTGGCGGAGGTTGAAGGCGGTGGCGCACATTTTGGCCTGGTAATCGCACATCACCCGGCCACGGCGCCGACCGCGGCGCGCCCCATGGTAACGGACGAGATTTGCGATGATGCGCTCAATGGTCGAACGCAGCTTCAGGTCTTCACGGAACTGGGGGGTTTGGGCATAGGTGCGCGCTTTGGCAAGCGCAGAGCGATGATCGCTGATGAAAACCTGGCGCATGTGCGATGCAGGCGCCTCGTCGCCGCGACATTGAGCGAACAACGGACAGCCCTTGCACTGCGCTGGCGTGAAGCGAAAGCTGCGCCCCTCTCCACATATGGGGTATAATCAGGTGCGGTAAGGGCGAGCGGTCGTTCGCCCTTGCGATCAGCCACCCGCAGCTTGACGCGCCACAACAAATCAGCGAGATGAGGGATGGTACAAGCTGATCAGCAGCTCAGGCGCTGACAATGCCCTGGGGAGGGTGTTATGCGTGAACGAAAGAGCCAAGTCCTGGATGACGCGGGGTATGTCACCGTGGTCGGAGGCGCCAACATAGACATCTCCGGGGCGCCATTCAAAACACTGAAACAGAGGGACTCAAATCCGGGCCTGGTGACCTCTTCTGCTGGAGGCGTGGGCAGGAACATCGCCGAGAATCTAGCGCGCCTGGGTGTTGCCGTGAAGCTCCTCACCGTGGTGGGTGATGATGTCTATGGAGAAAAGCTCCTCGTGGACACCCGGCGATCGGGGGTGGACATCGAGTACGTAAGACGGGCGCCCGGTGAGTCAAGCGGGATCTACCTGTCGGTGCTGGATGAGAACCGAGACATGGCGGTGGCGGTATCCTCCATGGCGATACTGAACAGGCTGGATGCAGGCTACTTAAGAGAGAATCGGGAACTCCTCGCAGGAGGAAGGCTCACCGTCTTCGACGCCAACCTGACCCTGGAGGCTCTGGACTATGGGACAAGCCTGATCACAGGCCAGAAGAAGTACCTGGATCTGGTTTCGGTGACGAAGGCGCTGAAGGTGAAAAGCCTGTTGGGGCGCTTCTACTGCATCAAGCCCAACCGATTGGAAGCTGAGGCGCTCACCGGCCTCAGCGCAGCGTCCCACCCTGGCCTCAGAAGGAATGCCGAGTATTTTCACGAAGCGGGCGTAGCCAAAGTCTTCATCACGCTCGGCGCCGAAGGCGTCTACTTTAGCGATGGCGTCGAATGTGGCATCGTCAGGGCCATGGCCGCGCAGGTCGGCAACGCCACCGGGGCCGGAGACGCCTTCGTGGCCGGCATTTTGCACGCCGAACTCGCGGGCCTCAGCACGGCCGAAGCGGCTGTGTTTGGCACAGGCGCGGCGCTCCTGGCTCTGGCAGCGGGAGACGCCGTCAGCCAAGCCATCAGTCCGGAAACCATACGGGAAATCATGGAGGGAAACTATGAGCTACGGCAAGCAGTTTGAACAGTATCTTGACAGAGCACCAGTCGTACAGGAGGCCCTGGCGCAGGGCTTGCCCGTGGTGGCCCTGGAGTCCACCATCATCTCTCACGGCATGCCCTATCCGCAGAACGTGGAGACGGCGCGCCTGGTGGAGGAGACTGTCAGGCGGCATGGGGCGGTCCCGGCCACGATCGCCATCATCGGCGGTCGGCTGAAAGTAGGTTTGACCCCGGAGGAGCTCGAGCATCTCGGCAGCGCCGCCGGCATCATCAAGACATCCAGAAGGGACCTGCCTTTCGTGGTGGCGGGGCGGAAGGATGGGGGCACAACGGTGGCAGCCACCATGATCGTGGCCGACCTGGCCGGAATCAGGGTTTTTGCGACCGGCGGCGTCGGCGGCGTGCACCGGGGGGCGACGACCTCCATGGACGTCTCGGCCGACCTTGATGAACTCGCCGCGACGGATGTGGCCGTGGTCTGCGCCGGCGTGAAGTCTATCCTGGATATTGGCCTCACCCTGGAGTACCTGGAGACCAAGGGCGTTCCCGTCATCGCCTACGGCGTCTCCGAGTTTCCTGCGTTCTACACGCGGGAAAGCGGCTTCAAGGTTGACTACAGGCTGGACAGCCCGGAGGAGATCGCGGCCGTCCTGAAGGCGAAATGGGATCTGGGCCTGAAAGGCGGCGTACTCGTCGCCAACCCCATACCCGCCGAGTTTGCCATGGACAAGGCCGAAATAGACGCCGCCATTGAGCAGGCTGTTCAGGAAGCCGCGGCGCTCGGCATCAAGGGCAAGGAGGTATCGCCTTATCTCCTGGGCCGGGTGAAGGATCTCACTGGCGGCGACTCGCTCGAGTCCAACATCCAACTCGTTCTCAACAACGCAGCGCTGGCCGCCAAGATCGCCGTGAGCTTTGTGGGCCGGCGCGCAGCCTGATGCCGCTGGCGAGGCTGGCAGGGGCCAGCGGCCACGTGACTTTACCTGCGGAGGGCGACTCCAAAATGACCCCGCAACCGGTGAGCGCAGCCTTTGATACGTTCGCGCCAGCCACGCGCGCAGCCTGGCGCGCGTGGCTGGCTGAGCGCCACGCCAGCTCACCCGGCGTCTGGCTCATCATCCACAAGAAGAACAGCCCCGGACCCGGTGTGACCTACGAAGAGGCCGTGGAGGAAGCGCTCTGTTTCGGCTGGATTGACAGCAAGACAGCCGCGCTGGACGCGATGCGCTTCAAGCAGGTCTTCACCCCACGCAAACCGCGGGGACCCTGGGCGAAGAGCAACAAGGAGCGGGTGACGCGGCTGATCGAGCAAGGGCTGATGACGCCAGCCGGTCTCGCGGCGATTGAACTCGCCGTGGTGAACGGGGCCTGGACGGCCGCGGATGCCAGCGATGACCTTGCTGTGTCCGATGATTTTGCGGCCGCGCTGGCAGCCCATCCCGCGGCCGAGCGGCATTGGCATGGCTTCAGCGCATCGGCGCGAAAGGGCATCCTCTACTGGATCGCATCGGCGAAGCGGCCAGAGACGCGCGCCCGGCGCATTGCGCGCACGGTGACACTGGCCGAGCAGAACATCCGGGTGATGTTCGACCAACCCTGAACGCTGCGCATTGGGCGGGGGCATCGTACTGGGTAAGAGTCTGGCCGCATTATACATCCGCCTGGCATTCCCGCGCCGCTGCTTCCCGAAAACTCCTCCCACCTACCTTAAATGCTGGCGGCCACTCGAGCTCATCTCAATCATTTCTTCCACCAACAAGTGTACTTGCGTGGATGGGTTCGGGAAACGCTGTTCACCTTGGGGATGGTTCTCGAGAATATTCCTGGCATGCTGCAACGCCATCGGAGTAGACGGAAGCAGCTTATCGAAAACCGACATGGCGGCTTGATAACCTGGAATGTGGCGTCTCAAGTATTCTTTGAGCTCGTCGCCGTCAGCAAACGGACGGGTAGTGCGCTCAAAATGCAAGACATACCAAAACTCAAAGGCCGGGTTGGAGACAGCCAGATGAAAACCATTTTCATCTGCGACCTGCACTGCCCGATCAAACGTTTGATTATGGCGCGGGTTTTCCACATCAAACACACACCAAACGGCATCGAACTCGGGAAGATTGGCGCCGCGGACCCGGATATCCTGCTGTCGCTTCTCGATCTGTCTCTGGGCTTCGTTCACCAAGCTGATCGGCGCGCCGAAGCGGTCTTTGATCTTGATGCTGATGGTAGGCAGCTTGAGATGGTTCCGCAAGCTGGCAAAGTAATTTGGTTCGGTTTCTCCCCCTTCACAGACGATCAAAATGCAGCGGCCAGGCGAACGGCTGCCTGGCCGGCGATCATAGGAAGTCATTGCCCGTTCGTGCCGGCGCAGTTTGTGGCTATCCGGTCTACGCTTGGACATGCTGCGCATCTCCCCACAGCGGTTCGCCCAGAAAGGGAATCGCGCCATAACGGCCAAGCAAATAACCCTTGGCCAGCGCTTCATCCTTACGCGGGCTGTAGTCGAGCAGGGGATAAAGGTGCGAGCAGCCCTGGCGGTCTTTCTCCACAAACCAGATCTGGTCGCGCCGGAACAGATCGTTGTCCATCAGCGTGGTGTCGTGGGTATTGAAGATTAACTGGGCACCTTTGGGATTGGTCTGGGGATTATGGAACAACTCAACCAGATCACGCACCAGCAGTGGGTGCAGGCTGGCATCGAGCTCGTCCACAAACAGCGTCCAACCCTTTTCCAGCACTTCCACGAGCGGCCCACCTAAGGCAAACAGGCGCTGCGTACCATTCGATTCCTCTTTTAGCGGCAGTGCTACTTCAGCCTCGGTCCCGACAGGGTGACGCATGAAGACATCCAGGTGTTTTTGGTTGATCAACTGGTTACGCAGCGCGGCGGGCAACTCCTCAGGCAGATCTTTTTCGGTATAGGTTTCCTCACGTACTTCGAAGCCCGAAATACCAAAATCGGCAGCGGCCATGAGGCGGCGCATGCGCTCCTGCGTCGGTTCATCTTCTCTGGCGCGAGCAGCTGAGTAGCTATGAAGGTAAGGACTAAGCTCATCCGCGCCAATTACCCGTAGACTCCTCTGGAACCACTCAAACACGCGCTCTAGCTGACGGTGATTCAGTTTAGCCGCATTCGATAGAAAGAGCACGTCTGGCCGAGTCAGTTCGGCCACCTGGTTGTTTTTGCCTTTTAGGTTGCGCCCGAAGTACCAGGAATGTTCGGCGCTTCCGGCCTGTTCTCGTTCAAACCAGGTTTGCGGCAGCCCCTTGGGATACGCCACCAACCACTCGCGCACCACCTCCCTTGCCGTCACATGAAAGCCGTACTGATAACGTACTTTCTGGCTGTCAATAAACGTGATCTCAAACTCAGAAGGGGCCGTATTTGGTTCCGTAACCAACAGAAACGGAGTTACCTCGATAAGACTGTTCAGTTTCCGCTCCATGGATGTATTGACAAGCCTATCCACAAAACCAGCGGCCGCTATCAAGTTCGATTTCCCGGCAGCATTCGGGCCGTAGACGACTGCGCTGCGCAGCAGACTGCGCCCGCCGAACTCAGGAGCAAGAACGGTGTTTTCGAGAAGGGTCCTGTCCGGGCTTGCTACCATTGATAGGATCGCTTCTTCACGAAAAGAACGAAAGTTTTTGATTCTAAACTCGACTAACATGACAGCACCTCGATAGGGGAAGGAAACAATTATGCAAACAAAATGAATTTCTGCTCACTATCTTACATGAAATTGTTAAATATGTCAATAGAATTGCATCCTTTTTTGCGTCCATAGACATTGGTTGTTTGAATCAGTATAGCAACGGCGCAAGGTCTTCTTCTACGACAGATCCAACGGCGGTGGTATAATATCCAGGACTTATGCACAGCATCCATGAGGAGAAAAACATGCCCATCGTTCGTATCGAGAATCTGAAAGACCATGCCGGCGCGCAGGTGACGCTGCGCGGCTGGCTGTACAACAAGACCGACAAGGGTCGCCTGCAATTCCTGCAGGTGCGCGACGGCAGCGGCATCTGCCAGGCCGTTGTCTTCAAGAAGAATGTCAGCGAGGCCGCGTTCGACGCTGCGCGGCGCCTGACCCAGGAATCGTCCCTGATCGTCAGCGGTACGGTGCGCGCCGAAGAACGCGCGCCCGGCATCCCCGGTGGTTTTGAGCTGGATGTGACTGACCTGGAAGTGGTGCAAATTGCGGATGAATACCCGATCAGCCCCAAGGAGCACGGCGTCGAGTTCTTGATGGACAACCGCCACCTGTGGCTGCGCTCCAGCCGCCAGTGGGCCATCATGCGCGTGCGCGCGACGATCATCAAGGCCATTCGCGATTGGCTGGACAGCAACGGCTTCATGCTCGTAGACACGCCGATCCTGACGCCGGCCGCGGGCGAAGGCACGACCACGCTCTTTGAGATTGACTACCACGGCACGCCCGCGTTCCTGGCGCAGACCGGCCAGCTCTACAACGAAGCCAACATCTTCGCCTTCGGCCCGGTCTACTGCTTCGGCCCCACCTTCCGCGCCGAAAAGAGCAAGACGCGGCGCCATCTGCAGGAATTCTGGATGGTGGAGCCGGAAATCCCCTTCTGCACGCTGGAAGAGCTGTTGGAAGTTGAGGAGCAGTTCGTCAGCTACATTGTGCAGACCGTGCTCAAGGAACGCGCGGTCGAACTAAAAGTGCTGGAGCGCGACATCAGCCATCTGCAGAAAGTGGCCGCGCCGTTCGAGCGCCTACACTACGATGACGCCGTCGCCATGATCAACGCCGCCGCGGCGCAGGGCATCACCGTACCGCCCAACGACGATCCGCTGACCGCCATCACCTGGGGCGACGACTTTGGCGCGCCGCACGAAACCTACCTGACGATGCAGTTCGAGAAGCCACTGTTCGTCCACCACTTCCCCACCGAGGTCAAGGCGTTCTACATGGAGCCAGAGCCAGATCGGCCCGAAGTCTGCCGCAGCGCCGACCTGCTGGCGCCCGAAGGCTACGGCGAGATCATCGGCGGCAGTGAGCGCATGAGCGATCCGCAGAAGCTCATGGCCGCAATCGAGAAGCACAAGCTGCCGGCCGACGCCTACGACTGGTACGTCCAACTGCGCCAGTACGGCTCCGTGCCCCACAGCGGTTTTGGCCTGGGCGTCGAGCGCACGGTCGCCTGGATTTGCGGCCTCGATCATGTGCGCGAAACCGGCGCCTTCCCCCGCATGTTGAACCGCTTGCAGCCGTAGGCCACGCTCTTGCCATTCATTGCGGTCTTTCTGCTGGCATTTGGATTATCCCTGGCGCTGACGCCGCTGGCGCGGCGCTGGGGACTGCGCCTGGGCATGGCCGACGCGCCCGCGCCGCGCCGTATCCATACCGGCACGCTCTCGCGCCTGGGCGGACTGGCGCTGTTCGCGCCGTTTCTCCTCACCGTGCTGGTGACGTTGGCCTTCCCCGCCTTCTTCCCCGCCAGCGCCGATCCGAACGAATCCACGCGCCTGCGCGGTTTGCTCGTGGGCAGCACGCTGGTCTTCCTCTTTGGCCTGCTGGATGACCGCCTGCAGCTCCCAGCCTGGCCCCAGGCCGTGGTGCAGGTCGCGGCCGGTTTGATCGGCATTGCCAGCCTGATCTTCATCAAGCACGTCAACAACCCGTTCACCAATCAGCCCTTTGGCGGCGCGGAGGGCTTTGCCTGGCCCATCGTCTGGCTGCTGACTCTGTTTTGGTTTGCCGGCATGATGAACACGGTCAATTGGCTGGATGGACTCGACGGCCTGGCCGCGGGCGTCGCCGCCATCTTCTGCCTGGTGGTGGCCGGCCATATGCTCTTCCGCGCGCAGCCGCCGCAGACAAGCGTGGCGCTGCTGCCGCTGGCCCTGTTGGGCGCGGTGCTCGGCTTTCTCCCCTACAACTTCAATCCGGCCAGCGTCATCATGGGCAGCTCCGGCGCGTTCTTCCTCGGCTTTGCCCTGGCCAGCCTGGGCATCATGGGCGGCGCACGCGTCGCCACCGTGCTGTTGGTGCTCGGCCTCCCCATCCTCGACGTCGCCTGGCTGATCTGGCGCCGGATGCGCCGGGGACAATCTCCCTACCAGTCCGCGCGCGACCACCTGCACCACCGCTTGCTCGACCTGGGCTTTAGCCAGCGCCAGATTGTGCTCGCCTACTATGGCTTCTGCGCGCTCTTCGGCGCCCTGGCGCTCTTCATCAACGCGCGCTTGACCAAACTGCTGGCCCTGGGCGCCTTGGCCATCTTCGCCATCATCGTACTCTGGTGGGCGGCCGAGGCCAGGCCGCGGCCGCGGCGGAATGGGGATTCAGACGCTCAGTAGGCTTCCAGATAGGCGCGCAAACGCGGTAGATGCGCGGCCAGCCTGTCGGGTTCGGACAGGAACGAGAGGACGAGACTGGGCATGGGCATATCGTAATACCAGCCGGGGTGGGTCAGGATGCCGGTTTCCAAGAGCAGATCCAGCGCCAGGTGCTCATCGTTGCGCGTCAGTTCGCTCACATCAAGCGTGAGGTAGAAGCCCCCGGCGGCCGGCGTGACGCGGAAACGATTCGCGCCGGCCAGCAGCTCGTGCGCCAACGCCGCGCGGGCGGCAATCTGCTGCCGGTAGCTGGCCAGGAACGCCTGTCCCTGCGCCAGCAACGCGGGCGCGGCCCACTGAATCATCTCATGCGTCGCCAGGAACGTGTCGGCGATGGTTTCCAGCGCGGCGACAGCCGTCGCGACCAGGGCCGGTTCGCCGCTGACGGCAATCCAGCCGAGCTTGACGCCTGGCAGAGCCAACATCTTGGAGAACCCATTGAGCGTGAAAACCAACGGCGCCGCATGGTTGGCCGACTTCGGCGAGGCTTCGATGAGCGGCTCGACTGAGCTCGCCGAAGTCTCAGCCGAATCGCTCAGTCGAGCCGGCCGGTGATGCTGGCCCGCGCCAAAGATGAACTCGCAGAAGACTTCATCGGCAATGATGGGCAGACGGTGAGCCTGCGCCAACGCCACGAGCGCCTCCACCTCGGCCGCGGAGGCCACATGGCCGGTGGGGTTGTGCGGCGAGATCAGGACGATCGCGCGCGTGCGTGGGGTGACAGCCGCGGCCAGCGCCGCCGTATCCACAGCCCAGCCGGTTGACGTGCGCGCCAGGGGATAAGGCGTCAGCGTGACGCGGCACAGCGCGGCAATGTAGTCGAACAAGGGATAGGACGGCTGCGGCGTCAAAATTTCCTGGCCGGGGTCCGCCAGCAGTTGAAACAGATACCAGTAGGATTGGCTGGTGCCTGGGGTCAGCAGAATCTGCTCCGGGTCGAAGCGCGCGCCCTGGGCCGCGTAATAGGCGCTGATAGCCGCACGGGCGACGGCCTGCCCTTTGGGGTGGGGATGATAGAGGGCCGCGGCCGCTTGCGCCTGCTGCAGCGCAGTTTGCAAGATGACCGCGGGAAATTGCAGGCCGTGCTGCGTGGGATTGCCGTTGATCAGATCAATCAACGGCCGGTTTGACGCCCTGACCCGGGCTTGCGCCTGGGTCAGGGCGTTGGCCGCGCCGCTAAACTGCGCGACGAGGCCCGAAAAGAGGGTCACGCCCCCGCCAGCTGCAGCTGGAAGTCGAATTCCAGCTTGATCGTGTCCTGCACGCTGAGCAGAACCGGTACGCGCGGCTGCGTCAGGTTGAAATCCTTGAACGTGAAGCTCGTGGCGGCTGTACCGGAGAGCTTATCGCCCTCACGCGTAATCGTGATTTGCCAGGTCACTGGCCGCGTGACATCGCGGATGGTCAGATCGCCGCTCAGCTCGAACGTGCCTTGACCAGACGCCGGCAGGGGCGCGGGCAGGCCATTGGCGGCCGTGGGCACGAAGACGGCGGTGGGGAAGCGGTTGCTCTGCAGCACATTGCTGGCCACATAGCCATCGCGGCGGCCGGAGTCGCTTTTGAGGCTCGCCAGGCCAATGACGAAGCGCGACTGGTCAGCCAGCACCTTGCCGGCCGCGTCAACGGTTAGCGTACCGCTGACGTCCTTCGTTGCGCCGATCGCGTCACTGGGCAGATCGCGATTGGCCAGTTGTTCCCGCACGCGGTAGCGAGCCTCATTCGCGCCGGCTACGGTCACGAAGCGCAAGGCGCCTCCGGCCGGCATCGAATCGCCCGGGGCGGCTGCGGTGGGGGCGGCAGGCGTGTTGGCGGCCGCCGTCGTGGGGGCCGCGGCCGGTGTGTTGGCGGGGGGAGCGCCTGCGCAGCCGCTGATGAGGGTACTCATCAGCACAACCAGCAGGCCGAGGGCTATCGTACGTCGCATCTTCTTTCTTCTCCTATCGGTCATCATCCGTATGGTGGGCGTGTTCACGACAACGGGAATCTCTTCCTTGATATGTTCACCGAACGATTGGTTATATTACGGGATGGCGGGTTGTCTGACTGTAAGCCAACTCGTGATGGCGCACGCGACCACAAAAAGCGGTCTTTTCATCGTCAGGCAGATCAGGCGCAGATTGGCAGCTTCTTTGCGGTCTTTGTGATCTCTGCGGATAACTATTCAGGCATCCTGCGCC
>NZ_UETR01000062.1:0-13542 GCF_900491745.1 Candidatus Amarolinea aalborgensis
ACGCGGTGGCGCGCGATGATCTGAATGTCGGCGATGACGACCAGCAGGGCGAGGACGGCCGGCAGCCACCACTCTTGGGTTGTGGCGGAATAGGATTGGCTGGGAAACAGCAGCAGCGGAATGACTTGCAGGATCAATACCAAGATAATCGTCGAGCGGTTGGTCAGTGCTGGTGTAATCACGGTCACTCTCCTTGTCGGCAAGGCGTGGGGTGCGCAGATGAGATCGTCACTGGCGGGCCATTATAGGTTGCTTGCGCCTGGCTGTCAAGCTGTTTGACATTTGATTTAACGTCACCTATAATGCGCCCTACCTTTCGGTGACCCCACCGCGTCATCGTCGTAGGCTTGTGTTGTTGGGGCAAAGCGACGATTTCGAGTCTTCACAACATGCTCACACCACTTCATCGTGTCAATCTGTGACGGAAGGAGGTGATCGTGCCTCGGATCGAGTTGAGAGTGCTCAACGAAGAGCGGACTTCCTGCGTTTGCTAATTCAGTTTCCCGATGTGGCTCTGCTGTTGCGCTGGGCAGAGCCGGCCAGTTATCCTATTTTGGAGGAGAAGAATCATGCGTACGTTCAAGGTCGTTAGTTTGCTCATGGTCATTGCCCTCGTTCTGTCAGCCTGCGGCGGCGCCGCGGCTCCGAGCGGCACTACAGCCGCCCCACAGGGCGACCTCAAGATCGCCATCCTGGCTCCGCTTTCCGGTTCTGTCGCCACGTTCGGTCTGTCCACCAAAGAGGGCGCGCTGATGGCGATTGACGAATGGAATGCCAAGGGCGGCCTGCTGGGCCGTAAGATCGTCACTGTTGTGGAGGACAGTCAGTGCAAGGCTGACCCTGCCGTCAACGCCGCCAACAAGGTGATTGATCAGGACGGCGTCCATTACATCATCGGCGAGGTGTGCTCTAGCGCATCCATCCCGGTTTCCAGGATCGCCACGGTCAAGAAGGTCCTTCAAATCAGCCCGACCTCGACCAATGACGCGTTGACGGTCGGCGCGGATGGCAAGGCGGTACCTTACATCTTCCGCGCCTGCTACAACGACAGCTTCCAGGGTCAGGTTGTCGCCAATTTCGCGCTCAAGACCCTCAACTTCAAGAGCGCCTTTGTGCTGTCCGATCAGACGAACTCTTACACCATCGGCCTGGCGGATTCGTTTGCCAAGACCTTCACCGCGGGCGGCGGCACGATTGTCGGCAAAGAGAACTACCTCGGCACAGACACCGACTTCTCCGCCATCCTGTCCAAAGTCTCGGCCGCCAAACCAGACATGATTTTCCTGGGTGACTACTACCCTACTGTCAACCTGTTCTACAAGCAGGCCAAGGAGAAGGGCATCACCGCGCCGTTCATGGGCGGCGATGGTTGGGATTCTTCGGACCTGGATCGCGTAGCGGCCGATGGCGGTTACTATTCCAACCACTATGATCCGGGCGACACCCGTGCGGAAGTGCAAAACTTCATCAAGGCCTACGGCGCCAAGTACAAGGATGACAAGGGCAACCCCAAGGTCCCGGATGCGTTGGCGGTGCTGGCCTACGATGCGGCGAACATGCTGCTGAACTCCATCAACAACGCAGGCGCCGATGACACCGACAAGGTGCAAGAAGCGATGCTGAAGCTCAGCTACAGCGGCGTGTCCGGCAAGATCACGATTGATCCGAATACGCACAACCCGATCAAGGCTGCTGTGGTGGAGCAGGTTAAGGACGGTAAGATCGTTTACGTGTCCACGATCAACCCCTGAGTTCCGCCCCGCGCTAACGGTTGGGGTGGCAGATCACTGTCACCGCAAATCGCTTTCTTCAAAGAGCGTAGAGAGCAGCCCATGTTGCTCTCTACGCTAAGTTCTTTGACCCAGGTGGAGGTACGCGCTGATGCAGCAAACGAACGCCTCTCCGTCTCTCCCGTCCGCCGCAACGCACAGGCGACCCGGCGCGCGTATGATTTGGATCGGTCAGGGTTTCCTGCTCGTGTTGGCCCTGGTCGTGCTGATCGTTCTCGTCCGTAACGCCATCGCCGATCCGGCCCTGTTCGTGCAAATTGTTCTGGGCGGCTTGCAGCTTGGCTTTGTCTATGCACTCATTGCGTTGGGCTATACGATGGTGTACGGCATCGTGCGCCTGATCAACTTTGCGCACGGTGACGTCTTCATGGTAGGCGCCTTCGTCAGCTTCTACGCCGTGGCTCGCTTTCAGTTGCACCTGTGGCCGGCCGCGGTTTTCCCGAGTATGCCGACGGGGTTGGCGGTCGTCATCGGCTCCGTCACGGTGATGCTGCTTTCGATGGCGGTGTGTACGGTCCTGGCGGTTGTGATCGAGCGCGTGGCCTACAAGCCGCTGCGTGACGCGCCGCGCATCGCCGCGCTGATCACGGCGATTGGCGTTTCGTTCTTTCTGGAGTATTTCGGACAGCTGAATTTCGTGTTTTCAGCGCAAAGAAAGATTTATCAACGCCCCTTCGACGTCGTTACCTGGTACATCAGCAATGGCATTCATCCAGTTGAGCCTGGTCAGTCCCTACCGGCGGGCAGCATTACCTTCTCGAATATCTTTCTGATCATCGTGGCCGCCTCGCTCTTGATGCAGATCATGCTGCAGTTCATCGTGCGCCGCACAAAAATGGGCAAGGCGATGCGCGCCACCTCCTTTGACAAGCCAACGGCCCGGCTGATGGGCATCAACGTGGATCTGGTGATCTCGTTTACCTTTGCCCTGGGCGCGGCGTTGGCGGGCCTCGGCGGGGTGCTCTATGCCGTCGCCTATCCCTCCATCTCATCCTTGCTGGGCATTCTACCCGGCCTCAAAGCGTTCGTTGCGGCCGTGCTCGGCGGTATTGGCAGCATCCCGGGTGCGGTGGTCGGCGCGCTGATCATGGGGCAAGCCGAGTCTTTGACCGCCGGCTATATCTCGACGCCGATGCGCGATGCGGTCGCGTTCACGATCTTGATTCTCGTTCTCCTGATACGCCCCACCGGCATATTTGGCGAAGCGGAAAAAGAGAAGGCATAGGAGGCGGTCGTGCAATTAAACCTGGGCTTCCTCGTTCTTTCGATCATTAAGATAACCGCCATCCTGGTTTATGTGTACCTTCTCATGGCCGTTCTGGGCCATTCCTCCAAATGGGTCAAGGTGGCTGGCGTGGTGGCCGCGTTCGCTGTCGTTCAATTCGCCCTCTCGTTCCAGTCCGGCAATGTGCGCATCCTCAACGACTTCGACCGGGGCTTACTGTTCCAGGCCGCGGCCATGACGATGTGTGCGCTTGGGTTGAACCTGATCTATGGCTTCAACGGCCAGTTCAGCCTGGGGCAATGGGGATTTTACGGCATCGGCGCGTACGTGGCGGCTGACGTGGCCTACCGCTGGAAGGTTGGAGATGGACGCGGGCTGCTGGTGCTGTTGCTTGGCGTCATCTTCTTTGGCATCGTGATCTGGGGCATCGGCCGACTGCTCACGCGCCTCAAGGGGATGCCTGTCTTGTCCCAGTTCACGCTCTACCTGATCGGCGCCTTCCTCGCTGGCCTCCTCGCGGTTGTCATCGCGAATGCCATCAACCCGCTCATCGCGCCGTTGTTCGGAACCGCGGCGCTGCCTGGGCCGCTGCGCAGCGAAGCGGCGATGCAGGTCGTTTTTCCCATCGCCATTGTCCTGGGCGGCGCCATGGCGGCGGAGACTGCGTTTCTGTTTGGCCTGCCGGTTCTCATGCTCGGATCAGACTATTTTGGCATCGCCACCCTGGGATTTTCAATCGTCATCAATGCCCTCATGCTGAACTCAGACACCATCCTACCCTTCCCGGAGATGCGAGGTGGGCAGGGGATGCTGGACATCCCGCAGATGGGGGTCACCGCCTGGTTCTGGGGCTTCGTCTTCATGCTGCTGGTCATCATCTTCATGCGGAACCTTCTTCATTCGAGCGGGGGACGCGCCATCCTCTCGGTGCGCGAGGATGAGACCGCGGCCAAGGCCATGGGCATTGACATCGCCAGCCAGAAGCTGTTCGCGTTCGTTGTGGGCAGCCTGTTTGCGGGCATTGGCGGTGGCTTGTATGTGCTCACCACGGGCACCGGCTTCCTCAGCCCGGGCGGCTTTGATTTTCTGACCGGCTTCAATCCACTGATCATCGTCGTGTTCGGCGGCCTGGGCAGCATGACGGGCACCATCACGGCCTCATTTGGCTGGATCTTCTTCCTCGAAGGTTTGCTGCGCGTGCTCCTCGGTCAGTTGGGCACCGAGGCCCCCACCTGGCGTTTTGTGCTGTACCCCATTGCGCTCCTTTTGCTGATGCTCATTCGTCCCCAGGGCTTACTCGGCGGCAAGGAGTGGGGCTTCCTGCGTCCAGTCCTCGTGAGGCCCCGCAGCCATGAACAGACTCAATCCGCGCCCTCTACGGCCGGGCAGTAGGCGGGGAGGAACGAATGACGGACATCACCACGTCTGCGCCAGCGCCGATTCTGGATATTCGCGAATTGACCAAGACCTTTGGCGGCCTGCGCGCGGTCAGCTCTGTTTCCTTCAGCGTGCAGCCGCACGAGCTGGCTGGCCTGATCGGCCCCAACGGCGCGGGCAAGACAACGATCTTTAACATGATCACCGGCCTGTATGTGCCGACCGCCGGCGACGTGATCTTCCAAGGTGAGAGTGTCGTGGGCATGGAGCCTTTCGAGATCACGCAGACCGGGATTGGGCGCACGTTCCAGAATATCCGGCTCTTCCCCAACCTGACGGTTTTGGACAACGTGCGCATCGCCTATCATCCCCATGCCGGGTACAGCCTGTTCGACTCGATCGTGCGCAATCGCCATTTCGAGGTCAAAGAACGCGAACTCACGGAGCAGGCGCAGGACTTCCTGGCGATCTTCAAGCTGGAGAAGGTGCAGAATGAGTTGGCGAAGAATCTGCCCTACGGCGAGCAGCGGCGCGTGGAGATTGCGCGCGCCCTGGCATGTAACCCGCGCCTGCTCTTGTTGGATGAACCGGCGGCCGGCATGAACCCCAACGAGATCGGACAGCTCATGGATCTGATTCATTTCATCCGCGACCGCTTCGAGTTGACGATCCTGTTGATCGAACATCAGATGCGCCTGGTGATGGGGATTTGTGATCGCATCACCGTCGTGGATTTCGGCCAGGTGATCGCGCGCGGCACGGCCCAGGAAATCCAGGATGATCCCAAAGTGATTGAAGCCTATCTGGGGAAGGGAGTGATCGCTCATGCTCCTTGATGTGCGCGATCTCGATGTGTACTACGGCGCCATCCATGCCTTGCAGGGTATTTCGTTTCATATGGAGCCGGGTGAAATCGTCACCCTGATCGGCGCGAACGGCGCGGGAAAATCAACCACCCTGCGCACGATCTCTGGCTTGATCCGCCCGCGCCGCGGTACGGTCACGTTCAAGAGCCAGGAGATCTCCCGCACGGCGGCCGAGCGCATCGTGCGCCTGGGAATCAACCACGTTCCGGAGGGGCGCAAGATCTTTGCTCCCCTGACCGTGCTGGAAAACCTGGAAATGGGCGCGTACACCCGCGACGACCCGGCCGAGATTCGGCAAAGCATGGAGCGCGTCTTTCAGACCTTCCCGCGTCTCAAGGAACGCCTCACGCAGTTGGGCGGCACCCTTTCCGGCGGCGAGCAGCAGATGCTGGCGATTGGCCGGGCCATGATGGCGAAACCGAGCCTGCTGCTGCTGGATGAGCCTTCCATGGGCCTGGCGCCCGTGGTGGTCGAGAAGATTGCCGAGATCATTCAAGAGATCAACGCCACGGGCACCAGCATTTTGCTGGTTGAACAGAATGCCCACATGGCCCTGACGATCGCCCATCGCGGTTACGTGATGGAAACGGGTCGTATTGTGCTCGAAGGCAGCGCCGATAAGCTGCTGCATGACCCACAGGTGAGACAGGCATACCTGGGCGGCTAGAGATGACCCAGTGTTGCCTTTGCTCAACACAGGTGCGGGTTGACCCGACCTGTGTCGTTTGCCCACATTTCTTGCAGGAGGAGTAGAATGCGTTTCTCAAAAACAGTCAGTTTGTTAGTCGTTAGCGTGTTGTTGGCGACTCTGTTGGCCGCCTGCGGCGGCGCTGCCGCACCCACGGCTGCGCCGACCGCCGCGCCCGAAGCGACGAAGGCGCCTGAAGCGACGAAGGCGCCTGAAGCGACGAAGGCGCCCGAAGCAACAAAGGCGCCCGAAGCGACCGCGGTCCCCGTGGCGATGATGAAGGTGTCAGCCCCGGACTGTGCGTACGGCGGTGAGTTCAAGAGCATCGAGGCCGTGGATGCCAACACCGTGAAGTTCACCCTGTGCGGGCCTGACGTGGCGTTTCCGTCGAAGGTGGCTTTCAGTGCCTTTGCCATCCATTCTTCGGACTACCTGGCGAAGACCGCCGGCACCGGCGAGCTGCTCGACAAACCGGTCGGCACCGGCCCCTACATGCTGGACAAGTGGCAGAAGGGTGACAGCATCATCCTGAAGGCCAACCCGGACTACTGGGGCGCGAAGGCGCAGACCCCGCAGTTGATCTTCCGCTGGCAAAAGGAAGCTGCGGCTCGCTTACTGGAGCTGCAGGCCGGGACGACCGATGGCATTGACAATCCTGGGCCGGACGATTTTGCCAAGATCGAAGCGGACAGCGCGCAGAAACTGTATCCACGCGAGGCGCTGAATGTTTTCTACATCGGGTTCAGCAACCTGGTGAAGCCGTTCGACAACGAGATGGTGCGCCAGGCCGTGGCGATGGGTATTGACCGCCAGCGCATCGTGGACACCTTCTACCCCAAGGGGTCGGTGGTGGCGAGCCACTTCACGCCTTGCGCGATTCCCGGCGGCTGTGAGGGTGAAGAGTGGTACAAGTTCGATGTGGCCGCAGCCAAGAAGCTGCTGTCCGACGCCGGCTTCCCCAATGGGTTCGAGACTGAACTATCGTTCCGCGATGTCGTGCGCGGCTATCTGCCGCAGCCCGCGCTCGTGGCGCAGGACATCCAGGCGCAGTTGAAGGCGAACCTGGGCATTACGGTCAAGATCAACGTGATGGAGTCGGGCGCGTTCCTTGACAAGGCGAAGACAGGGGCCTTTGGCATGCACCTGTTGGGTTGGGGCGCGGACTACCCGGATCAGACGAACTTCCTCGATTATCACTTCGGCAAGGGCGCCAGCAAGCAGTTCGGTGATGGTTTCACCGATATCCACGACGCGCTGAGCCGCGCGGCGTCGCTGGCGGACCCGGCCGAGCGTAACAAGATCTACGCCGACGCCAACGGCCTGATCAAGAAGCATGTGCCGATGATCCCGGTTGCGCACGGTGGTTCGGCGACCGCCTTCCGCGCAGACGTGACAGGCGCTCATTCCAGCCCGCTGAGCAACGAGATTTTCTCGGTGATGAAGGCCGGGAGCCGGGACAAGCTGGTGTGGATGCAGAATGCCGAGCCGCTGAGCCTGTACTGCGCCGATGAAGAAGACGGCGAGTCGCTGCGCGCGTGCGAGCAGATCAACGAATCGCTGTTGGCGTACAAGATCGGCGGCACCGCCGTAGAGCCATCATTGGCCGAGAAGTACGAGGTCAATGCGGACTTGACCGAGTGGACCTTCCATCTACGCCAGGGCGTCAAGTTCCATGACGGCAGCGCCTTGGACGCCAATGACGTGGTGACGAGCTATGCCGTGCAGTGGGACGCAGCCAACCCCTTGCACAAGGGTCGCACCGGCACCTTCAGCTATTTCAACGCGCTGTTCGGCGCCTTCCTTAACGCGCCGAAGTAAGCGAGTGGGGTATGCCCGGATGCGCCGTTGGGCGGCGTCCGGCCTGAATTGAATTGTTCTAGTCAGCTTGACCAGGCGTCCCCCTGCGGCGCCTGGTCAAGCATGGTGAATGCGCAGTATGGAGATAGAGAATGAATTCACGCAAAATCGTCAGTCTGTCCCTGGCTGTCATTGTCCTGGCAACCATGCTGGCCGCTTGCAGCGGAAGCGCTACCAGGGCGGCGCCAACCAGCGCGCCGGAGACGAAGCCATTTGTCGTGGCGAGCGATGCTTCCTTCCCTCCCATGGAGTACGTGGATGAGACGAAGGCCATCGTTGGCTTTGACATTGACATGATGAATGCCGTGGCCGCGGCCATGGGCTTCAAGGTGGAGTACAAGAACACCGCCTGGGACGGCATCTTTGCCGGCCTGGAAGGGGCTGCGTATGACGCCGTTCTGTCGGCGGTTACGGTTACGGACGAGCGCAAGCAGAAGTACGACTTCTCGGAACCGTATGTCAACGCCGGCCAGATCGTGGTGGTGCGCACCGACGAAACTGCCATCACCGGCGATAAGACGTTGGCGGGCAAGCTGGTGGGCGCGCAAATCGGCACCACCGGCGCTTTTGCCGTGCAGAAGATCGAGGGCGCCAAGCTCAAGGAATATGACACGATTGACCTGGCCATGCTCGATCTGCTCAACAAGAACGTGGACGCCGTCGTCGTGGACACTCCCGTGGCGGCTAACTACGTCCTGGCGTCGGAAAACTTCAAGGGCAAACTCAAGCTCGTGGGCACTCCCTTCACGGAGGAGTATTACGGCGTGCTCGTACGCAAGGGCGATCCGACCGGTTTTCTGCCCAAGTTCAACGAGGGCCTGAAGAAGATCAAGGCCGACGGCACCTATGACAAAATCTACGCGAAGTGGATTGGCGTCAGCCCGGCGAAATAGGGTTTCGAGGTAGGACGCAGATGCACGCAGAGTAACGCAGATCAGGCAGGATAGAGCCATCACGCAGGGCTGTGCGGTGAGAGCTCCTTTAGGAAGAAGATCTGCTGCCTCATAAAACAGCTCAATCTGCGTGCGCAGTCTGCGTTCATCTGCGTCCTGCCCTCATGGAACGTTTACCTCTCGTCGTGACGACCGTGACTCGCGGCGGTCTTGACGACTTGCTCGTTTGCGGCGGCGCCGGACTGGCGGACCCGCCCCATGAAAAAAGGTTAGCCGATGTTTCGTTATATTGCCCAACGTCTGGTGGCTTCGATCCCGGTTCTGATCGGCATTCTTTTTGTCACTTTCACCCTGGCGCGTGTGCTGCCGGGCGATCCGTGCCGGGCCGCGTTGGGCGAGCGGGCAACCGATGAACTGTGCAATGCCTACATCAAGCGCTTCGGCCTTGACCGGCCGATCATCACGCAGTTTGGCATCTACATGAACGACATGGTGCACGGTGATTTTGGCCGCTCCTTCCGTTACGGCCGCCCGGTGATGGATTTGCTGATCGAGCGCCTGCCGGTGACGCTCGAATTGACCCTGGCCGCGCTGACTCTCTCGTCTGTCTTGGGCGTCTTGGCCGGCATCCTTTCCGCGATCCGGCGCAATTCACCGATTGATGTGGGCACCATGCTCTTGGCCAACGTGGGCGTTTCGATGCCGGTTTTCTGGCTGGGCTTGATGCTGGCCTATGTCTTTGCCTTGCTGCTCAAAGACACCCCCTTCTGGCTGGCCCCATCCGGGCGCAACTCGCCGGGCATGACCATTCCGTCCCTGGTTGAAGCCTGGCATGTAACGTCCACGCAAGGCGTGGGCTATTCGATTTTGCAATTCTTATCCAATCTGCATCTTTTCAATGCCCTGGTCACCGGCAACTGGGCTTTCTTCTGGGACACGGTCAAGCATCTCATCTTGCCGGCTGCGGCGTTATCCACGATTCCCATGTCCATCATTGCGCGCATGACCCGTTCCAGCCTGCTGGAAGTCCTGGGCCAGGATTATATTCGCACGGCGCGCGCCAAAGGGCTGCGCGAGGCGGTGGTCGTCTCTCGCCATGCCATGCGCAATGCGCTGCTGCCGGTGGTCACGGTAGTTGGACTTTCCCTGGGCAGCCTGCTCGGCGGCGCGGTGTTGACGGAGACGATTTTCAATTTTGCTGGCATGGGACGCCTGCTCTTCGACGCGATCCAGGCCCGCGACTACACCATTGTCCAATCGGTGACGCTGGTGGTGGCTGTGGTCTTTGTGTTGGTCAATCTCATCGTAGACCTGAGCTACGCGTTCCTCGATCCCCGTATCCGCCTGAGTTAGACGAGAATGGCATGAGCATACCTACCGTTACCCAACAAACGCTGGCCCGTCCGCCGCGCAGCCCCTGGCAGGACGCGCTCTATACTCTACTACGCACCAAGTCAGCTATCCTGGGTATGGTGATTCTAGGCATTCTCACCCTCACCGCCATCTTTGCCCCGCTGATTGCGCCCTACGAACCTGACCAGGTGCTGATCGGCATCGAAAATATCAAGATGCGCTCTGGGCCGTGTATTCACCTCCTCGGCTGCCCGGCGGACAGGCCGCAGCACATCCTGGGCGTGGATGGCAATGTGCGCGATTTGTTTAGCCGCTTGATTTATGGCTCTCGCGTCTCGTTGTTGATCGGCCTGAGCACCGTCGGCTTTGCGATCATCATCGGCACCCTGCTCGGCGCGATCGCAGGCTATGCCAGCGGCTGGGCTGATAATGTCATCATGCGCCTGATGGATGTGCTCCTGGCGTTCCCGGCGCTGCTTCTCGCCATTGCCATCGTCACCGTGTTGGGCGAGGGATTGACCAACGCGCTGCTGGCGATTGGCATTGTTTCCATTCCCACCTATGCGCGCGTCAGCCGGGCGAGTGTGCTGGCGGTCAAGGAGCTTGATTTTGTCAGCGCCGCGCGCGCGGTCGGCGCGCCGCCTTCGCGCATCCTGTTTCGCAGCATCCTGCCCCACGTGCTGACGCCGCTGATCGTGCAGGGCACGCTGGGCATTGCCACGGCCATTTTGGACGCCGCGGCGCTCTCGTTCCTCGGCCTGGGCGCGCAACCGCCGATGGCAGAATGGGGTTCGATGTTGGGCGCGGAACGCAACCAGGTCTTCACGTCGCCGCACCTGGTTTTCTTCCCTGGCCTGGCCATCATGCTGACCGTGCTCGGCTTCAATCTCTTGGGCGACGGCTTGCGCGATGCCCTGGATCCTCGTCTGCATAAAATGTAAGGTAACAAGGAGCTATAATAATTCATGTTGCAAGAACGCCTGGGTGATGTCACCCTCAAAGGCAAGCCACTGACCGTTTTGGGCGTGGCCCTGGTTCCCGGCGATATGGCCGCGGAAGTGATACTCAACGACAAAGGCTTCGACGGCCGCAAGCCGCTGCTGGCCTCCACCGCGGGGAAAATTCGCCTCATCAACGTCGTGCCCTCGCTAGGCACCGGCATCTGTGATGCGCAGACGCGCCGCTTCAACCAGGAGGCGGCGAACTTCGGCGAGAAGGTTGTGGTCGTCACAGTCAGCGTGGATCTGCCGTTTGCGCAAAGGGAGTGGTGCGCGGCCAAGGGCGTGGATCGGGTGCTGATGTTTTCCGATCACTACGACATGGCCTTTGGCGACGCCTATGGCACGCACATCAAGGAACTGCGCTTCGAGCAGCGCGCGGTCATTATCGTGGATGCGCAGGACGTGGTGCGTTACGTGGAATATGTGCCCGATATCGGGCAGCATCCTGATTACGAAGCGGCCCTGGCCGCGGTGAAGGAACTGCTGTAGCGCCTATGGCGCAGGTTTAACGCAAGGACGCCAGGAGGTGTTCATGAGTGCAATTGCTCCGACGCCAGGCCCTGGCCCGCGCCTGGTTGATACGCGCGGCCGCCTGGCTGGTATTGACCGCTGGTGGCTGCTGGTGCTGGCTGTCCTGGCGATCATCGTTTTCATGATTGTCGCCATGGCCAAGCCCTACGCGGAAATCTGGAACTTCGTCAAGGATGGCATCTCCGTCACGCTGCGCATCTCCGTCACATCCTTCTTCACGATTCTGATTGTCGGTATGTTGGGCGGCCTGGGGCGCATTTCGGGCAACCGCATCGTGCGCGGCGCCTCCTCGCTGTACGTGGAGGTCGTGCGCGGCATTCCGCTGCTCGTGTGGCTGCTCTACATCTGGTTTGCTCTGCCGCAGGTTCTGCAGGCCGTCGGCGGCGCGTTGACGCCCCTGGCGCCGGGGGTCGGCGCGTGGTTGACAGGGCTGCGGATTGATCCCTTCGTCGCGGCCGTGATTGGCTTCACGGTCTGCTACGGCGCGTACATGACCGAGATTTTCCGCGCGGGCATCGAGTCCATCTCCAAAGGCCAAATGGAAGCGGCGCGTTCCTTGGGCATGGGCTATGCCCAGGCCATGCGCTACATCGTCCTGCCGCAGGCCATCCGCGTCATTCTGCCGCCTGTGGGCAACGAGTTTGTCACCTTGCTCAAGGACTCTTCGTTGGTGTCGGTGCTGGCGGTGTCTGACCTGACCCGCCGCGGGCGCGAGTACGTGTCGCGCTCATTCCTCAGCTTCGAGACCTTTACCATGATCGCGCTGATCTATCTGCTGATGACCCTGATCTTCACGCGGCTGGCGCGCTGGCTCGAACAGCGCCTGACCATCGGGCACTAATGCGCCTTGAACGAAGGAGTTGAACCAACATGAACGACATCATCATTGACGTGCGCCATGCTCACAAATACTTCGGCCGGGTGCACGCCCTGAACGATGTGAGCCTGACGGTGAAGCCGCGCGAGGTGGTCATCATCATCGGGCCAAGCGGGTCAGGCAAATCCACGCTGCTGCGCAGCATCAACCACCTGGAGACGCTCACGTCGGGTGAAATTTACATTGACAAGATGCTGGTGACCGATCCGAAGGTGAACATCAACGCAGTGCGGGCTGAGGTCGGCATGGTTTTTCAGCAGTTCAACCTGTTTCCGCACATGACCGCGCTCGAAAACATCAGCCTGGCGCAGCGTGTGGTGCGCAAGCGTTCGGCCGACGAGGCCGCCAGCGTCGCCCGTGATCTACTGCAAAAGGTGGGCATTCCAGAGAAGGCCAACAGCTACCCCGGCCAGCTCTCCGGCGGACAGCAGCAGCGCGTGGCGATTGCACGTGCGCTGGCAATGAATCCCAAGATCATGCTGTTCGATGAGCCGACCTCCGCGCTCGACCCGGAGATGATCACCGAAGTCTTGGACGTGATGCAAGACCTGGCGCGCGAGGGCATGACCATGCTCGTCGTATCGCACGAGATGGGGTTTGCCCGCGCCGCGGCCACGCGCATCCTGTTCATGGACGCCGGTCAACTGCTGGAAGACACCACGCCCGAACTGCTCTACAGCAATCCACAGCACGAGCGCACCAAGCAGTTCTTGAGCAAGATCCTGCATTAGGCCCTCCCCTTGCGAAGGCTGGCTGCACCGGAGCGCATTGGACGGGGCCGACATCGCCCGCTGCGCCAGTGGATTCGTACGCGGTGAGCCTTCGCAAGGTTGGCATCTCGGGATCCCCTTGCGAAGGCTGACTGCACCGGAGCGCATTGGACGGGCCGACCTCGTCCTCTGCGCCAGTGGATCCGTATGCGGCGAGCCTTCGCAAGGTTGGCATCTCGGGATCCCCTTGCGAAGGCTGACTGCACCGGAGCGCATTGGACGGGCCGACATCGCCCGCTGCGCCAGGGGATTCGTGTGCGGCGAGCCTTCGCAAGGTTGGCATCTCGGGATCCCCTTGCGAAGGCTGACTGCAC
>NZ_UETR01000059.1:0-17697 GCF_900491745.1 Candidatus Amarolinea aalborgensis
AATGGTTAGATGGCCGAAAAAACAGCAGGCCAGCCCATGCGCCTGCTTTCGCTCCAACCCCTTGCGTTGCTGCTCTTACAGCAGCATGAGGTATCTTACTACACAACCCTCACATTGGCAAATCGCAGACAGACTACGATTGAGCCAGCCAGTCTTCGCATGAAGAAGCCGCCAGCTTTGTCTCACGATTTTTGGTTGTGACGTAAAATTAAACTTCTCAAAGAACCGCTCGCCAGCATCTCTGCTGTGCGAGCGCATTTGCAGTATGGTATTGTATCAAGCTTGCCGAATCTTGTCAAATCCAGTTCGCTTGCGGTCAACAACAAACTAACGCAGCCCACGACACAAACACACAAGGTCGCATGACGTCACTTGCCTGTACATGGCTCCTCGAAGCGTGTCCTGTCAAATTCGCGAGCTACTTTGGTGATTCACTCTTTCGCTTGCGAACCGATGAACTCACACAGGCGTGACTCAAGCGCGACCCGGGGTTGTGCGCCATGTGTTTGTTTCTGAATTCGTAACCTATTGAAAAGGCTAAACGTTGACTGACCGTTCACATTCCAACCGCTTTTGAAAGAGCATTCTTTCCTTTGTTGTCTCAGGAGGCAACGAGGGCGGAATTTACCACGCCCTTTCGCTTGTGTCAAATCTCACGTGCGCGCCGGTCAAACCCCAGGCATTCATGGCTGGCGCCCGCTGCTTCCGCGCGCCTAGCGCATCTCGCTGCGCCCCTCCAATGCACGCGCCAGGGTAACCACATCAGCATACTCCAGGTCGCCTCCCACTGGCAACCCACGCGCCAGGCGCGTGACTCGCATGCCGAGCGGCTGCAATTGCCGCTGAATCCACGCCGCCGTGTTGTCGCCTTCCAGGCCGGGGTTCGTGCCGAGGATGATTTCCTGCACGGGCCGACGCTGTACGCGCCGGACAAGCTCTGCAATCTTGAGCTCCTCAGGCCCAATGCCGTCAATCGGTGAGATCACGCCATGCAGAACATGATAAACGCCCCCAAAGCTGCCTGTGCGTTCGATCGCCAACACATCCAGCGGCTCTTCAACCACACAGATGACCGCATGATCGCGGCTTTCATTGGCGCAAATCGCGCAAGGGCTGGTCTCAGCCACGTTGAAACACTCGGCGCATAGCTGAGTTTGCGCCTTAAGATCCTGAAGCGCCTGCGCCAATCCTTGCGCCAGCTCATCTGGCGCGCGCAAGAAGAAGAAGGCCAGGCGCGACGCTGTTTTTGGCCCGATGCCGGGCAAGCGCGCCAATGCATCAATCAGGCGCGCAACAGGCGGTGCAAGTGGTTCCACAGTCAGAATCCTAGAAGAGACCCGGCAGGCTCAAGCCGCCGGTCAGCGCTGCCATCCGTTTGGCCGCTAACGCCTGCGATTGGTCCAGAGCTTCGTTGACCGCAGCCACCAGCAGATCTTGCAGCATCTCTACATCCTGAGGATCAACCACCTCAGGCTTGAGGGAAATCGAGACGATGCGCTGATCACCGGTGGCAATGACCGTCACGGCCTCGCCGCCTACAGAAACGGTCACCGTCTCCGATTTCAGAGACTCCTGTGTCTTACCCATCTCTTCTTGGAGTTTCTGGATCTGCGACATCATGTTGCCGCCCCCGCCGCCAGCGCCGCCCCGCATGGGCGGCTGCGGCGCAAATCCGCGATGCTTACCTTTTGCCATATCCGACCGTCATTCCTTTCTATCTCAACATTCTATTCGTGGGGTCAATCTGTTGACAGTTCACGCACCACCGCGCCCAGTTCCCTGGCATACGCCACGACCGGGTCTTCCATTGGTTGGCTGCTGCCAGGCGGCTGAGGCGCAGGCGTTGGCGGCTGAACGGTCACCGGCGCGGGTCGCGGCCTGGCCTGGTATTGATCTTCCGCAAGGACCGTGATGCGATAGGAGCCGCCCAGGACATCACTCAGCACAGACTCAAGCGTGGCCTTATTCTCTGGCTCCAAGAGGCGCCGTGCATTATACTGCGCTTCTTTCTTGCTGCCATCATAGCCAATGATCACTTCAGATTGCTCGATAGCCAGGAAGCGCACGCCGCCCGTGAGAATGCCTAACAGCATGCGACGCCGATCCTGGAGCAGTTCCTTGACGCGCGCCCAATTCTGGCGCAACAGACCCAGCTTGTCCACCTCACTCGCCTGGGCGTCGGATGCAGATGGGCTTGGAGTAGGCCCGACCGAAGTCGGGGGCATAGAGGTCGTCGCCGCGGGCCTTTCAATCACGATTGGCCGGCCAGCCGCCTCAACGACCTGACTTTCTCCCGCTGTACGCGTCAATACCGGCGCCGCAGCAGAGGCTGGAATCGCGCGCACCGGGGTCGCAGCCGATGCGGCCTGCTCAGAGATGTTGGCTGCCAGCGGCTTATCCGCCCCGTCGAGCGCCGCCTCGACCACGGCCAATTCTAGGGCCAACTGGGGGACGCCCTGTAGATTGCCGCGCAGATCAACGGCGGCTTGATTGAACAAGCGAATTGCGCGCAGAAGAGAAGCCGGTTCAAACCGGCGCGCCTGCTGAGCCATGTCGCGCAGCATTTCCGCAGGAAGATCAATCAGCGTGTCGTTTCCTCCCATTTGAATGAGCAAGAGCGCGCGCAGATAATCCACGGTCTGACGAGCCAGCTCGCGTAGTTCGACGCCGGTGGTTGACAGATCGCCGATGACGCCGAGGCCAGCCGCAGGATCGTGCGCAGCCAGGGCATTGACCAGGCGCGCAATGGCCGCGCTCGGCACCGTGCCCAGCATGGATTCTACCTGCTGCGCTGTGATGGTCTCGCCGCCATAAGCCATGAGTTGATCCAACAGGCTGATGGCATCGCGCATGCACCCCGTGGCATAGCGCGCAATGGCATTGAGCGCCTCAAGTTCGGCTTGGCGCTCTTCCGCCTGGCAAATGGCCTGCAGATGGCGAACCATCTCCCGCTGCGGAATGCGGCGAAAATCGAAACGCTGGCAGCGCGAGATGACGGTAGCCGGCACCTTCTGCACATCCGTGGTGGCCAGAATGAAAATGACATGTGCGGGCGGCTCTTCTAGTGTCTTCAGCAGCGCGTTGAAGGAAGAGGTGGAGAGCATGTGCACTTCATCTATGATGTATATCTTGTAGCGCGCCTCACCCGGTCGAAAATTCACCCGGTCAATGACTGTTTCGCGCATGTTGTCCACACCGGTGTGCGACGCGGCGTCAATTTCGATCAGGTCAAGCAGCCGATCCTCATTGATCGCCCGGCACATACGGCACTGGTTGCAGGGTCGCTCCGCCGGCGCGGCTTCGCAGTTGACCGCCTTGGCCAAAATCCGCGCGGTGCTCGTTTTGCCGGTGCCGCGTGGGCCGGTGAAAAGGTAGGCGTGCGCGACGCGACCATCGCGCAAGGCGTTGCGCAAAGTCTGCATGATCGGCTCCTGGCCGATCAACTCGTCGAATGTCTGGGAACGCCATTTGCGATAGAGCGCTTGCGCCGCCATTTCCATCTCCCTCCGCGATGCACCAGTAGGTTAACCAGACGGAAGTTTATCATCATCGGGCGCGATTGGCAAGCGACTTGCAGCGCGCACGTTGCGACCGTCATGACGTTGTTGGCTTGCACTGACCAGGCGTTCGGCCGACGTTGACAGGTGAACGTGACGACGTATAATGAAATCAGCTTATGAACGCCAAAGGTTGATGTATGCAGCATTTTGCGGAACGCGCCGCGGCATTGGGGCTTACCTTGAGCAGCCAGCAGTGCGCGCAGTTTGAACGGTACGCCGAGGAGTTGGCGGCGTGGAATGAACGCTTCAATTTAACCACCATCACCGAACCAGAACGAGTGGAAACCCATCACTTCTTGGATTCGCTCAGCGCGCTGCCGGCGCTGGCCGCCGCTCAGCGCATCGAGCTGACCAGGCTCCTGGCCTCAAGGCTCAAGGCCATTGATGTGGGCAGTGGCCCAGGGCTGCCAGGATTGGCGTTGAAGCTGATCTGGCCCGGCCTAAACATGACGTTGCTCGAGGGCACGGGTAAAAAGGTCACGTTCCTGGAGCACATGATTCAACTCTGTGGATTGAGCGAGATCAGGGCGGTGCATGGCCGCGCCGAAGAGTTGGCTGGTCACGCGCCCTGGCGCGAAGGGTTCGACCTCGTGCTGGCGCGCGCGGTTGCGCCCTTTCCGCTGCTCGTCGAATACCTGCTGCCTCTCGCCGCCGTGGGCGGTTGGATTGTCGCCTATAAGGGCGCCGCGCCGCAGGCTGAGATCGAGGCGGCCGGCGATGCCATCAAACTGCTCGGCGCCGAATTGGTTGCGTTACAAGCCATCCAGGTGCCCGGGCTGCAGGAGCGTCGCAGCCTGATTGTTATGCGCAAGGTTCAACCTACGCCACGCGCCTTTCCGCGCGCCAGCGGCGCGATGCGCAAGCACCCCTTGGGCAGCAGCCGATAGCGAAAATCGTGTCTACGCGGCCGGCTCCACGTAGCCCTAACGCCCAAAACGAGGGGTGCGTCGGCCGTAAGGCTGACGCACCCCTGTTCGTTTACAGCGAGCGCCGGGGAGTTAGAGGATTTGGAGCTCTTTCAGCTTCGCCTCGGGCACGACACCATTCACCCAGCCGCGCACCTGGTAGTACTCCTCCAGCATCTTGTCCAACTCGCAGACATGGCCGTCCGAGCCGGGCATCGTGGAGGCTTCCTCCAGAAAACGCTTCGGCAGGGTGTCGCTGCCTTCGCGGAAGCCGTTCAGGTTGTTGTAGTAGCGCTCCAGGTTGTACACGCGCTCGCCGGCGGTCAACAGGTCGGCGGCCGTGCAGGGCGCGCCGGTGATCGCGGCGAACTGCGCGGCAAACGAATCCAGAGACTCAGCGAAGGTGGCGAACTTGCATACATCCAGGCAGTCGGTCATGGCATGGACGTTCTGGAAGACAAACAGCAAGTTGCCTTTGCCTTCCCACGCCAGCGGGTCCACTTTCCCGCCAGGACCGAGGACGTTGCCCGCAACCTCGGCGGCAGGCGAATAGCCGCGCAGGTGACAGGCGCCGCGATTGCTGGTGGCATAGCCCAGGCCCATGCCCTTGATGCCGCGCGGATCATAGGCCGGGATGCCCTGGCCCTTCGCGTGCATGCCGAGTTCCGGATGGCCCAGCAGGGCCGCGGCCTTACCGGTGCCCTCGGCCAGGATGTTGCCCACACCCTCGCGGAACGCGATCTTGCGCGCCATTTCCACCATCGCGTGTGTGTCGCCCCAGGCCAGGCCCTCGCCGTTGGCGTAGCCGCGCTGCGTAACCTCCATGTACATCGCCATCACCGTGCCGATCTCGATGGCGTCGAAACCGTAATCGTTGGCGCGGTCAATCAGGTAGGCGACTGCGGCCACGTCGTCGTTGCCGCAGAAGGCGCCTAGCGACCAGGCCGGCTCATACTCAACGCTCTCCATGTGCACCTTGAACGGCCCTTCTGTGACATCAACCTCTTTTTTGCATGCCACGGGGCAGGCATGGCAGGTCGGATCGTTTACCAGGATCGTGGCCTTGACGTGCTCCCCGCTGAGAAGGTCGGCGTGTTCACCAAAAGAGGTCACCTGGCCGTTGCGCACCGGCAGCGCGCCCATCGTGCTGGTGATATTCATCAGTACGTTGGTGCCGTAGACCGACAGCCCGCCCTTACGTGGCGAGGTCAAGACGCGGTCGTCCATGAGCTGCTGCAGGGCAACTTTCTGCGCGGCTTTGAAGGCTTCCTTATCTGCCGGCCGTGGGCGATCTGCGTGATCGCCCTTGATGACGATGGCTTTCAGATGCTTGCTGCCGCCCACGCAGCCGGTGCCGCCGCGGCCCGAGGCGCGATCGTTTTCATTCATCCAGCAGCCGAATTTCACCAGGTTCTCACCCGCCGGGCCAATGGTGATTACACTGAGGTCCTTGGGACCGCCGTGGCGTTCCTGCAGGATCTGGATCGTCTCGTGGACGTGCTTGCCCCACAGGTCGCTGGCGTCGTACAGCGTCACCTGCCCTTTTTCAACATAGGCGTAGACTGGTTTCTCGGCTTTACCCTTGAAAACCAGGCCATCGAAGCCGGCCCACTTGAGCCGGGCCGCTGACCAACCGCCGTGATGCGAGTCGGTGATGGTGTCCGTGAGCGGCGACTTGGTCACGACCGCCATGCGGCCGCTCAGGTTCACATCGGTGCCGGTGAGGGGGCCGTTCATGAAGCACAGGATGTTCTCCGGCGACAGCGCATCCACCTGCGGGCCATTGTCGAAGACATACTTGACGCCCAGACCACGTGCGCCAATGTATTTGCGTGCATCTTCCTCAGCAATGGGCCGGTAATCCACGCTGCCCGTGGTTAAATCCACCCATGCCACTCGATTTGTGTAACCACCCATATTCATACCCACCTCCTTGTTGGAACTCGCATGGTTTTGGCGACTACGGCTGTGTAGCTGCGCCTGATTGAATTGATGGTAGGGGAAACAAAAAGCCGTTATGCAATTGGTGCATAACGGCCTGGATGCTGACGGCGCTTTGGGACTGAGACGGACAGCCGGCTCGATGATTGAGCCGGGACTTAGCGAAGACAAGAGTCATGTAACGCCGCCCTGGCTGCTGGTCATTGGAACAACAGGGATGAAATCATTATACGTCAGTTGCACGGGAAACGCAAAGCCGCTAAGATTGCTGCGCTTCTCTGCTTACCTTACTCATGGAAACCTCTGTTCGCTGTCGAGCATACTCCATAGGATGAGAGGCCTACGCTGCCTGAGATTCGCTGATCGTTAAATGTATAGATCACGCTTATTGTAAATCCAATAGGCTGCGACCATACTGACAATGATAATCGCCGTTGAGAGAAGCAGGTAAGCGCCATCTATCTTACCGCTGCGGAAGAGTTCGCCCGCGTCAAAATACTTGAACGGGGTGAAGTATTTGAGGAAATTCAGGTTCTCCTGCATGCCGGACATGACAGACATGAAGTAGGTTGCCAGGATGATGGCGACGGCGGTGGAGCCGGAGCGTTTGTACTGCTTCATGGCGCAGCCCAACAACAGTCCGATAGCCAGGAAGACCATCTCGATCACGAACATCGCCTGCATTTCGAGCGTCAGGAAGTTGAAAAAGGCCTGGTCGGGGTTGTACGACTGCACCGCCACGGCCGACACCCCCCAGGTGATCAGCACGAGGGCGATGCAAAGCACCACGGCGGCCAGCGCTTTGGCCGTAATCACCCGGCTGCGTGTCACCGGCAGCACGAGCGAGAACTCGACCGTCTTGTCGCGCTCTTCTTTGGAGATAATGTCGCTGCCCCACATCGCCGCGGCGATCGCCCCCATCAGCCCAAAGTAGACGAACATGATGCCGTAGAACCCGCTCAACGTGGTCAAGTTAAAGCCGCGCATATTGAAGGCGTCCAGCATCGCCTGCGGCATGGCATCCAGCACTTTCAGCATATCGGGGTTGCCGGCAAAAGCGGCGAACTTAGCGACCGCGATCACGATCAGGAGCGCGATGATGACGCTCCAGATCACCAGCGATTTGACATGGGATCTCAGTTCACGAAAGAAGATGTTCATCCCGCGCCTCCTCAGGACACCGCCGGAATGTCGCGGCGGATGTACAACCAGTAGCTCAGCGCCAGCGAAATCACGGTGACTGCGACATTGAGCAGCACGAGCGGCGTGTCATATCCCCCCGCCTTGACGATGGCGGCCGCGTCGAGGTGCTTGAAGGGGGTGAGCAGCTCCAGCTTGACGTCTCCCAACATGCCGCTGAACGCGGCGAGTACGTATGCGCCAAAGCCCAGACCCAGGCCATAGGGCGTCACGCTGCGCACGCGCTTGACCAGCAGCGAAATGACCAACCCCACGCTCAAGAAGAAGAACTGGAAGATTACAATGCTGAGCAGCAGCAGAAACAGCGTGCGCGGCTCGTACTCGTGCCCGCCGCGGAAGAACGTGATCGCCACGATGCTGCTGACCCACACGACCAGGTTGGTGAGAGTCAGGCTGGCCAGCGCGGCGAGCAGCTTGCTGGTCAGCACCTGCGCCCGACTGACGGGTTTGCTCAGCAGAAAGTCTGCCGTTAATTCACCCTCTTCCACTGAGACTAGCCCAAAGCCGTAGTTGCTCGCCTGGATCGCCAGGCAGAGTTGGGCGAACATAAAGATGAGGCCATAAAAGCCCAGTACCGTGGCCATATTCATCTTGTCCAGGCCGAAGGCGGTCAGCAACTCCGGGGGAAACTTCGCCATCAACTGGTTCAGAAGTTCTGCCTGGTCGGCAAAGCCTGTGTAGATGGAAAAGAAGAAGACGATGAGGAACACGAGGCCTAGCGACCAGATGAGCACCGACTTCAGCCGGCTGCCGAACTCGTATCTGAAGATGTTTGCGTTCATGGTCTATGCCTATTCGTAGTAGTGCATGAAGATTTCTTCCAGCGTCGGTTCCTCGATGGTCACATCGGTCACCGGAATGCCGCTGATCTTGCGGAGCACCGCGTTGATGTCGCCCTTGAAGAAGAAACGCACTGCGCCATCCTCCGACTGCACGTTGGTTACCCCCGGCAGATCAAAGAAGGCCGGGTTTACCCCCGCGGCCATCACGGCTACCTTCTTGTAATTGTTCTGCTGCAAGGTGCGGATGTCGGAGATTTCCGCGATTTTTCCCTCGCGGATGATGCCCACGCGGGTGCACAGGCGCTGCACTTCGCCCAAAATGTGCGAGGAGAAGAAAACAGTTACGCCGCGGGCGTTCTCGGCGCGGATCAGGTTGAAGAACTTGCGCTGCATGAGCGGATCGAGACCCGCGGTCGGCTCATCGAGGAAGAGCAGCTTGGGGCTGTGCAGCAAACCCTGCACAATGCCAACCTTCTTCTTATTGCCGTACGACAGGTCGCTAATGCGACGGCTCATGTCCAGTTCCATGATTTCGGACAGTTCGTGGATGCGTTTCGTGAAATCACCTTCATAGAAACTGGCTGAGTATTTGAGCAGGTCAATGACTTTCATGCCTTCGTAGTAATAGACTTCCGAAGGCAAGTAGCCAATCTCGCGGCGAATTTCGGGGCCGCGGGTCACCACATCCTTGCCAAAAACCGCGGCGCTGCCACTGGTTGGATGGATCAACGACAACAACAGGCGGATGGTGGTGGATTTCCCGGCGCCGTTAGGCCCAATGAAGCCGAAGATTTCACCTTCTTCCACGCTGAATGTGACATCTACGATGCCCCGCGCTTTGCCGTAATACTTGGTCAGGTTGGTTACGCCAATAATGCTCATAGAGTCGCTCCTTACTCCAAAAATGGGGGCGTTACATCCGTGGTTCGTGGGACCATTTGTGTGACCCTACCGAAAGCAGCCCAGCCCGCCAGGTCAGCTTCAGTGAGTTGTTAGACGCGAGGCTTCTTCTCTATGACCGGATGCGGGGAAGGCGTGCTCCGGTTCGATGTCCGTAGTCCCCGTGTTGCTCGCCGAAAAACCTTGATGAGATGCGCTTCTTCCCTGGGGATGACAAGCATAATTAGTCTACATCAGTCCTTCTGAACTGTCAACTGATCCGCAGATCTGTCGTGACCGGATCAACGCGGATGATAATCTGCCTGTCGTTCGCCAGCCTGACCCGGAGCGCGACCTGGCCGCGATCGTTCAGCGACACGGGATTGAGCGCAAAGTCTGTCACTGTGGAACCAAAGAACGACTCGCCCATCGAGATAATCCGATCGGCTGTTGGCTCTGGCCCGCCGTAGATGCCGAGCGTTCCGCCTCTCGGCGTCGCATAAAAGATGATTGTCCCCGCGTTGTTGATCAGCGCGCCGCGGAAGCTCTCGAAGGGGCCATTGGTGTCAACAATGGTCGCAATCTTGCCCGCGGTCGCGGTGAAGATGCCTGCGCCCCCGGTTTGGAGCGTGGCGCTGAAGACGACCGTCTCCTCATCGTTGATAGTAGGAAATAGGCCCAGCTCACGAAAATGGGTGCTGGTGTCCACAACCGTTGTGAGCGCTCCGCCTTGACCCGTATAGATGCCCTGACCGCCCTCCCTCAGGTCGGCTCGCAAGACCACCGTGCCCTGGCGGTTGATGACGGGGAGGCCCTGGAAGCCGCTAAAGACGCCGCTGGCGTCCGCGATCGTCGTGATTGCTTCGCCAGCGCCGGTGAAAATGCCGCAGCCCCCTGACGCCAGGCCAGCTCGAAAGGCCACCCGTTCTTCATCGTTCATCGTGGGGCCTAAAGGGCCAATAGACTCAACAGGGCCGTTGGTGTCGGCAATCGTGATCAACTGACCGTCACGCCTGAGAAAGACGCCTTGACCGCCCGCCTTCAGGTCAGCGTAGAAGCTCAAGGACGCGTGACGACTGATATCGGGATGACTGTAGAAGCGGCTGAAGGGGCCGCCCGTCGTGTCAGCAATCATGCTCATCTGCCCACCGTGGGCGGCGAAGACGCCCGCACCGCCCGCCCTCAGCGCAGCTTGAAAGGCGACGATGCCATCGTTGTTGATCGAGGCAACGTACGGGCTGAAGTCGCTAAATCGGCCGTTCGTGTCGGCAATCGGCGTTAGCGTGAAAGACCTGGGTTGTGACAATCGGTGTGACTCCTATCCCGCATGGTGCTGCACACTGGCTGATGCCGGCAGAGGACATGGGCTGATAGTATGGCAATCGCGCTATCGGCATTCATGTGACCTCCTCCAATCAATATCTGGACCACCTTTTTCGCAATTCGCTTTTCCAATTCTCAGGTTTTCACCATACCCGTTTCACACCGTAGCGATCGAACATTTCGTCGCTGCTCGCGACTGGAGTTCCTTCCACCAGTGACTGGGCAATGATCAAACGATCGAAGGGGTCGCGGTGATGAAAAGGTAAATCCACAACCCGTGCCGTGTGGGACATAGCGATGGGCAAGAGGGTAAAGTCGTTGGTCAGCAACTGATCATCCCAAAACGCCGCAAAGGGGGCCGGCAGCGCATATTTGCCCAGACTGATCTTGATGGCGATCTCCCAAAAACTTGCCGGGCTGACGAAAATCAAACCATCTGTGGCAACGATGCTCTCGCGCGCCCTTCCGCTCAATCGGGAATCGTCCAGCACAAACCAGAGTAGCGCCTGCGTGTCTAGCAACAGATTCATGACATATACTCCTTGAAATCATCCAAATGTTCGTCGTCTTCGGACAACACCTTGAGGATTCCTTTCGCGCTTCCGGGGTAGCGTCGTTTTTGGAGAGATTCGGTCTGATCTGGTAGAAGAACCACCAGGCGGGCAATTTTTCCGTAGGCGTATTGGAACGCCTCCGGCAAATAGATGCGGCCGTTCTTATCAATCCGTGTTTCAAATTCTATAGCTTGCATGGATTCCTTCCTTGTTTGTCGGCCCCCCACAGGGGGGCTTCGATGTGGTTTGCGCTACGGTTCATTGATGCTACCCAGAAGCGCGGTGCATGTAGCTTAGCTCCGGGGGTTGCCAACCTCCGAGCGCGCGTTCGATCGCATACGCCGCGGCGAGCGCCACGTCATCCCGCCAGGGACGGGCGACGATCTGCACCCCGATGGGCAACCCTTCCGGGGAAGTTCCCGCGCGCACGACGACGCAGGGCCATCCTGTCAGACTGTATGGCAGCGTGTACGGAATCCAGCCGGCATCGGTTCCGTGCGGGGTCGCCGGACGCTCAGCCGCAGGCGTCAGGATAACATCGTAATGCGCCATAAAACCAATCAGCGCCCGGCGGAAGCGATCCCAGGTAAACAAGTGCTGCTCGACTTCCTCGCTGCTGAGCCGTGCTGCCCCATCCGCCACCCACTCGTCGGGTGAGCCGGACTCTGGCCGCTGCCAGTACTGGCGTGTAATCTGCGAAGCCTCCTCGACCCGCGGCGGCAGGACTTCTTCGACACGCGCACCCATGTCTGCCAAAACGTCAGCAGCCCGGCGGCACGCCTCAGCCGTCTCAGGGGTAGGCTCGGCTTGCGCATGATGAGTGTAATAGGCCACGCGCAGCGTCTGCGCATCAACCTGACGCCAATCCGCAAGAGGCATCGGGATCACACTCGCATCCTTCCAATCCACCCCGGAGAGGATAGGCAGCGCCAGCGCCAAATCTTCCACAAAACGCGCCAGAGGGCCAATCGTCGTGCGCGGGTCATTCAGCGCGCTAATGAAGGGAAAATGCCCAGTCAGCGGAATCCGGCCCGTGGTCGGTTTCAGTCCAGCAATGCCACAGGCATGAGCCGGCTGACGGATACTACCGCCGGAGTCCGACCCCAGGCCGAGGGGCGACCCGCCGGCAGCAATCAGGGCAGCTTCGCCGCTGCTGCTGCCCGTTGTGCTGTAGGCGAGGTTGTAGGGATTGTTCGTGCGCCCGTAGACCGGATTCTCGACCATGACGTTGGTTTTGCCCAGCAGGATGGCGCCCGCCTGGCGCATGCGCGCCACGACCGTGGCATCCTCGGCGGGCACGCGTGTGCGGAACGCGAGGTCTCCACCGGTGCAGGGCAACCCGGCCGCATCAATCCAATCTTTGACGGTAAATGGGACGCCATGCAGCGCACCAAAGTGCTGCCCGTGCGCAAGCGCGGCATCAGCCGCACGCGCGTCTTTCAAGGCCTGTTCCCCTGCCAACTGAACCACGGCATTCAGGCGTGGATTGACGTTCTCGATCCTTTGGAGATGCGCCTGTACGACCTCTTCAGAGGAAAGCTGGCGATCGCGAATGCGACGCGCCAAGGTGGCGGCTGAAAGATAGCACAACTCGTCCATCAATGTGTACTCCTCATGACATCGTGACTCTGGCGCGCACCTCAGTCTACATGACTCCCTTTGAACTGTCAACTGACCTGAATCGCCAGAGAAAGCAGGCAGATTACCCTCCGCAGTTCCAAATGTAGCCGTTCTTGACCACAGAGATCACAAAGAACGCAGAGAGGCTGCGGATTTGCGTCTGATCTGCCGTATCTTTGTGTTCTCAGTCCTTCGTATGGTTGAATGTGTAAGAAATTGGGAACTGCTGATTATTCTTGCGCCAGATTGACTTTGCTTTCTCCTGTGCTAGAATACGTCATCTTGTGTGCATTTTTCACCCGCAGCGAGGTTCAACTTATGCGATTTCCGCGTTCGAGTGGCGTTTTGTTGCATCCCACCTCATTCCCTGGCCGCTATGGCATCGGCGACCTGGGGGATGCCGCGTATGAATGGATCGAGTTCCTGGCCAAGAGCGGCCAGCAGCTCTGGCAGGTCTTCCCCCTCGGCCCCACTGGCTATGGCGATTCGCCCTATCAGTGTTTCTCTGCCTTTGCCGGCAACCCACTGCTGATCAGCCTCGATCGCCTGATGACTGAAGGCCTCCTGGACGCAGCTGACCTGGCTGATGTACCAGCATTCCGCTTTCAGCCGATTGACTACGGCTGGGTCATTTCCTGGAAGATGGGCTTGCTGGAAAAAGCCTTTGTCAATTTCCAGGCGCGCAGCACGGCGGCTGACCGCGCCAGCTTCGACGCCTGGTGCGCCGACCAAGCGGCCTGGCTGGACGATTACGCCCTGTTCATGGCCGTCAAGCATGCGCACGGCGGGGCCAATTGGAGCACCTGGGCGCGTGACATTGCCACCCGCCAACCGGCGGCATTGGCCGCATGGCGCAAGCAGGCCGCCGTACACGTCGCGCTGCATAAGTTCATGCAGTATGTCTTCTTCAGCCAGTGGGGCGCGGTCAAAGCGGCCGCCAATCAACGCGGCATCCGCATCATCGGCGACATCCCCATTTTCGTCGCGTACGACAGCGCGGATGCCTGGGCCAATCCTGAGCTCTTCTATTTCGATGAAGACGGTCAGCCCGAGATCGTGGCCGGCGTGCCGCCTGACTACTTCAGCGAGACTGGCCAGCTCTGGGGCAATCCGCTCTATCGGTGGGATGTGATGCGGGCGCGCGGCTATGACTGGTGGCTGGCCCGCATCCAGGCTTCCTTGCGCCTGGTGGACATCATCCGCATTGATCACTTCCGCGGATTCGAGGCTTATTGGGCGGTGCCGTTTGGCGAGACGACAGCCGTCAACGGGGAATGGCGCAAGGCGCCGGGCGCCGATCTCTTCAAGACCGTGCGCGCCCACCTGGGCGATCTACCGATTATTGCTGAAGACTTGGGCTTTATCACGCCGGAGGTGCGCGCGCTGCGCGACGATTTTGACCTACCCGGCATGCGCATCGTGCAATTTGCCTTCAGCGCCGGGCCCGAAGACCCCTTCCTGCCGCATAATTACATACACAACACCGTGGTTTACACCGGCACGCACGATAACGACACCAGCATCGGCTGGTACCGCAACAGTTCAACATCGGCCGAGCGCGACTTTGCGCGGCGCTACCTGGGCCGCAGCGGCAAGGACATTGCGTGGGATTTCATCCGCCTGGCCTGGAGTTCGGTGGCCGCCATGGCCCTGACCCCGCTGCAAGACCTGCTTAGCCTCGACTCAGAGGCGCGCATGAACTTCCCCGGCCGGGCCAGCGGCAACTGGGGATGGCGCTACCAGAGTGAAGACCTCAGCACGGAACTGAGCGGACACTTGATGGAGATGACCTATCTTTACGGGCGCCTGCCGCCGCAGCCAGAAGAGGAGACTGCGGAAACGCCAGAAGAAGAATCGGCGCCGGCCTGATCAAACGAAAGCGGCTCCCGCAGCGCACGGGCAGCGTCACAGGTTGAGTTCAACCCACGCCAACTCATCACTGCGGGAGCCAACGATCGCAAACTCGATGGGGCCGTACGCGCCGGGGATAATCCAGCGACCTGGCCGGTGGATGTGACCGCTGACGACATGCGTCACTTTGCGAGATTGACGCGCCAGGCGCCCAAGCGTGAAATTCGCCATATACGCGCTGAGCAGACTCCAGAACGCGCTTGGGGGCCGTTGGGGCATTGATTCCTCGAAAATGGGCCAATGGGTGATGACCACAATTTGACGTACGGCAGGATCGGCCTCCAGCGCAGCCAGGCGCCGCATGAAACCGCGCTGCAGATAGCGCGCCATGGCGACATCGCTCCAGGGCCAATCCACAAAGTCGGCGTCGTGATTGACCAGCCGTTTCAACGCGCGGTATTCGTCGGCCACGTACGGCAGGTGAGGAGCGCGGGACGAGTAATCATACCAGCCCATCGTGCCGCAGACGCCGACACCCTGGCTGACCAGGTTGTGGTCTTCCAGCCAGGCGAAGCCCTCGATTTGTGCGATGTGCGGCAGCTGTACATGCCACAGGTCGCGGCTGTGAAATTCACCCCGGTAGAGATCATGGTTGCCGGCAATGAAGAGGCGTGGGCAGGCCAGCTCGCGGAAAAGCTGCAGACCGCGTTGAAAGAGCCGCAGTGGGTGGCCCACGTCGCCGGCCAGGATGAAGACATCGGGCCGGCGCTCGCTCACACGCTGCGCAAAATCGAGGAAAAGGGGCCGTTGGGCTGGCCGGTAGTGTAAGTCGGCCGTGATAAGAATACGCATCGGATGACTTTGAGCGCCTGGTAGTGATCACGGAACATCGGCGGCCATGCGTAACGCCGGTGCAGTCAAGCCGATCAACCCATGCCTTGAATGTGCTCCGGTTTGATCTTATAGGTCACGCGCACTTCCTGGGGACGGCGATTACCGTAGCGGTTCGCGCCGGTGTATTTCTTGGCCAATGCGTCTATGTGGTCATCGGCGCCTTCCGTGGTGATCTCCACGACCGGGCCGCGCACCTGAAGATAGCGGTACGGATTTTTAGGATCAAGGATGGTCATCGCCACGAACGGCCGGGCGCGCATGTTGCGATCCTTGACACGCCCTTGCGCGGAGTTGACGCGTACGTATTCTCCCTCGACATCGAACCAGACTGGCGTTACTTGCGGGGTGCCGTCATCCATGATGGTTGCCAGGTTGGCAAACGCCCGTGTTTCCAGCAAATCGAGGTATGCGGGCGGAATTGCAATTGTCATTTATGCTCTCCTCTGTTACAAAGGTACTTGTTTGATTCTCATTGCGCAACGAATTCGTCGCTGGCCTGCCAGCCGCGGCCGACAGAACCTGGCTATTATCATTCCACCCTCGTTGGACGCCTGGCGCAGACCATTTGTCACCGTGGGGCTGAGGGCGCGACGCGTATGATCTACCTGGACGTTTCGGCGGCCGTCAACGGCAAAGCAGGTCTAGGGCGCTATGCCCGCGCACTGGCCGATCACCTATCGCCGCGGTTGGGCAAGCGCCTGGCGTTCTTTTACAATCGGGCCGGGGCGCAGGGCGCGGCTGATCTGCCGGCTGCGCATCACGTGCGGCAGGTGCGTCTCGGTTACAAACCGTGGCGTATGGCGGTTTGGCTTGGGCAGATGGCCGGGATCGGCTTTGACCGGCTGCTGCCGGACGCGGAATTGTACCACGCGACGGAGCACCTGCTCATGCCTCTACGCCAGGCGCGCACCGTGCTCACCGTGCACGATCTGATTTATCATTTGCTGCCGCAGCATCACAAGCGTCTGAACTACTGGTTCCTGAACGCGGCGATGCCGTTGTTCTGTCGTCGCGCCGATGCCCTGATCGCCATCTCTGAAAACAGCAAGCGCGACCTGGTGCGTCTGTACGGCGTTGCACCTGCCAAAGTACATGTCATCTATGAAGCGGCCGCGCCGCACTTCTGTGCACAGACGCCCCCGCGCGTAGCGGCCGTGCGCGCGCGTTATCACCTGCCTGCGGACTACATGTTGGCCGTGGGAACCATTGAGCCGCGCAAGAACTTGGAACGCCTGTTGGATGCGCTGCTCATCCTGCGCCGCGGCGGGCTGGATGCCCACCTGGTAATCGTGGGCAGCAAGGGGTGGCTGACGGAAGGCTTCTTCGCCAAACTAGAATCGCTGCCTGAACGGGACGCGGTTCACCTGACCGGTTACGTTGCGGATGAGGATTTGCCCGCGCTCTACGCAGGCGCGCGGCTGACCGTGCTGGCGTCGGTGTATGAAGGATTTGGCCTACCGATACTGGAGGGCATGGCCTGCGGCTCGCCCGTGGTGTGCAGCCAAACCTCCAGCCTGCCCGAGTTGGGGGGGACAGCGGCGCGCTATTTCGACCCGCGCAATGTGGAGGCGATGGCGCAGACGCTGCAGCAGGTCTGGCTAGACGAAGAACAGCAGACTGCCATGCGCCAGGCCGGCTTTGCGCGGGCTGCGCAATTCTCCTGGGCGCAGACTGCGGCCTCGACGCAGACAGTTTATGGGGCCGTGATGGGCGCACGCGCAGGCGAGAATTCAGGCACGCGAAAATAGGCTGCTAAAGCATTTGACAGTTCTTTTTCGTCTGGTATAATAGCCGATTGCCAGGCCGACGTAGCTCAATCGGCAGAGCAACTCACTTGTAATGAGTAGGTTAGGAGTTCGATTCTCCTCGTCGGCTCTCAGCCGAGCCAGAGTGATTGAACGGCCGGAGTAAGTGAATAGGGGCGGATACCCAAGTGGCCAACGGGGGCTGACTGTAAATCAGCTGGCTGACGCCTTCGGAGGTTCGAATCCTTCTCCGCCCACCAGAACAGAGGAGAGAGTTATATGCGCTCTCTCCTCTATTTGCCCACGTAGCTCAGTCGGTAGAGCACGTTCTTGGTAAGAACGGGGTCACCAGTTCAAGTCTGGTCGTGGGCTCCATTGATAATAGGTTTGAGACATGGCTTGCGCCAGTGCCGGCAGCACACCAGGAGGAATAGGGATTTTTC
>NZ_UETR01000056.1:0-18547 GCF_900491745.1 Candidatus Amarolinea aalborgensis
GCCCGGAAGACTTCCACAGGCGCCTCTTGCCAGTTTGCTTCCCAGTGCAAGGCGTCCAATTCGATGTGCGGTATCCCCAGGGCTAATGCCAGGCGTCGAGCAAGGGTTGTTTTGCCTGAGCCGCTCGTGCCAACAACCACAATACGCTGCATGATGACCAATCGCTAGTAGACCTGGTTCGTCATGACACCGCCGTCCACCGTCAGGCTGGCGCCGGTGATCCAGCGTGCGCCGGCCGATGCCAGGAACAGACAGGCATCGGCGACATCTTCTGGCCGCCCCAGTCGCCCCAGGGGCGCGGCCGCCAGATAGCGTGCGACGCCATCGGCCCAGCTCTGCTCCAATCCCTCGCGCCAGATCAGCCCTGGCGCCACCGCATTGACCCGAATGTTGAATCGGCCCAATTCGGCGGCCGCAGATCGCGTCATCATCAACACTCCGGCCTTGGACGCGCTGTAGTGACTATGTTGGGGCGCTGGGTTTTCCGCTTCGATCGAGGTGATGATAACGATGGCGCCCCCGTCACCCTGTCGAATCATCTGCCTGGCCACGGCCTGCGTGCACAAGAACGTGCTGCGCAGGTTGGCGTTGATGACGGCCTCCCACTGCGCCAGAGACATGTCCAACAGGCTGGCTTGGGGATAGATGCCCGCGTTGTTGATGAGCACATCTACCCGATTATAACACGCCACGGCCCGCTCCACCAGGCTATTTGTTTGCTCTTGCTGGGTTAAATCGGCCAGCACAGCCACCGCTTGCCCGCCCGCGTCCTCGATGCGCCGCACCACAGCCTGGGCGTCGTCTCGGTTGGCATGGTAATGGACGACAACCTGCGCGCCGGCTTGCGCAAAACGCTGTGCGATGCCTTGCCCCAGGCCACCGCTGGCCCCGGTGACGATGACGACGCGGCCGTGAAAGTCCAGCAAGGAATTGAGGTCAGGTATGTGCATGGGCTGTCTCTGTTATTGACTTGTGCGATTCTGGCAGAGCGAGCCAGGATTGCTCACACGAAGCCACTAAGCCGCCAAGTCATTGGTTCGCGCCTCAGTGTCTTTGTATCACTGTGTGAGTCATCTACTTCCCGCTTGTCCGGGTTGACCACCTGCCAGGCATTCAAGCGCGCGTAAGCGCCAGGATGAATTCCGCCTGCTCAGGATAATCGGACAAGAGCTGCGCCTGCTCGCCCAGCTCGAAATCTTCCGGCGTGAAGGCTGGCGCCATCGTGGTGCCCATGAGCGCCAGGCGTCCACCGGGGCGCACGCGTGAGCCTTGCCATGTCCCAGCCGGCACGACGAATTGCACCTGTTGCCCTGCCTCCAGGTCTGATCCGAGGTTGATCACCTGACTGACGCCGTCAGGGTGGAGGAGGAGCAGTTCCACCGGGTCGCCAAGATAGAAGTGATAAACCTCATCGGTGCGCAGGCGGTGCATGGCAGAGAAATGCTCATCGAAGAGCAGGTAGTAGATCGCGCCGGAGATCGCACGGCCGCCGGGTAGGCCTGCGGCCGTCGTTCCCGGCATTTCCGGCCCAGTGTATGTGCGTCGAAAGAAGCCGCCTTCGCCCGCCAGCGGTTCCAGGTTGAGCAGCGCCATGAGGCGCTCGGCTGTCAACATGCGGCGCCTCTATGGTTCAATATCATACAACACGGTCAGCAGCCGATCGTACTCGGTTTTCAAGAGCGTGGAGACTTCACGGGCGGCGCGCGTCAACCACGACAGGTCGTTTCCGCGTGCACTGTAAACCTGGCGAATGTGGGCCGCCAGCAGTTGTTCCGCAGGCAGCTCGCTTTCCGCGGCCAGCAGCAGGCGAAAATAGGTCAACTGATCGCTAAACGCGATCACGGTTTGCAGCTCACAGGGAAGGACGGAAAAGTGCAGCGGCGGCGGCTGTGCGGGCAAGTGCTGGCGCAGACGACCAAGCGGATCGCGATACCCTACCAACAGCGCGGTGAACTCGGTGCGCAGCGTCTTTGCCAACTGCGGATGATGCTGATAAATGGCGCCGTCGTAGGCGTCGTCGGTGCTGCGGCGCACCACCCGGCGCCCAGGGTCGAGGCCGCCCGTGTTGCCGAAACTGACGACCGCGTAGGTTGCCTGTCCAGCGGTCGGCTGCACCTCCACCAGGCTGCCCAGCGGCGGAGGCTGATGCAGCGTGAAGCTTTCCGCCACGAAGCTGCTGGTATTAGTTGCGATAATCTCGCCACAACGATCCATCGAAAATCTCTTTCTTGTTGCTGGTTCGCAACCGGTCAGGCCAACCAGAGGCCCTGCGTTTTCAGATGCTGCGCTCGCGTTTGCTGCGATCTTTCAGCGAGCGCGTCAATACAATCTGCTGCTGCGCCAATGCCTCTTCCAACAAACGTTCAACCAACTGGCGGTCGCCGGTGTTGATGACGGCCTGCTCGTGGGCTTCGACGAGCGCGGGGGGGAAGCCGCGGCCGCGGCGGCACTGATCCACCACCAGCGCATGCACCCGATTCAGCAGCGCAGCATCGTCTGCGACCCACTGCGGCACCTCGACGCGCCCGATTTCGCCCCCCACGTTCACGTAGAAGAACAGAATCTGCTGCGCGGGGTGCGGGTAGAACTTACGCACCACGGGTTGGCGGCTCATCCACAGGCCTGTGCGCTCGCCGTCCTCAAGCCAGGTTGTGAACAAGCGCCGGTCTTCCAGGGGTACAATCGGTGCGCAGGCAGCGACGCCCATGTCATGCAGCGTGGTGCAGCGCGCGCAGACAACCGGGTCATCGGGACACATGCCGACGCGTAGGGCGTTGACCACTTCATCGCTGCCCGGAAAACTGATGTAGCTGGCGACCGGCGCCCGTCGTTCGCGCAACGCCTCCATCGCATCCAGATAAGGCCCCAGAAAGCGATTGCGCACGTCCTCGCTCAGGCCGGGACTGTCTAGTCCCCACAAGATCAGTGTGCCATCGCGCAGCGCAATCACCTCTGGTTCTGTCGCCGCTTCCACCGCCAGCACCAGGATTTCCATTTCCGACACCGCCATCTTGACGGCGACCAACGCGCCGTCAATGGGCAGGGTCTGGTATTTCGGCGAAACGTAGACATCCTCGTCCGCGTAGAACAGCTTGCACTGGCTGCCCAACTCAGCGTCTGGATGCGCGCCGTAGCTCAGAATGGCGTAGCCAGAGTTTATGACGTAGTAGCGCACCGGGCTGTGCCGATCAGGGTTGATGGCTGAGCCGTCCGAGGCCACGACGCAGAAGCTATCGCCGTGGGGTGGCAGTGGATAGCGGTTGGTCAGGGGCTCTACGGGATAGCCGACTAACCAGGCGGGGCGCGCTTTGGGATCATCCAGGCGCGCCCGCACATTGGCTGCATCCTGGCGCACAAACTGCGCACGCGCCGCCTGGAGACGATCGCTCGACGCATCCAGGCTCAGGCCCTGCGTCATTTCCTCGATTTGTGCGCTCAGGCTTTCCAGGTCAAGCGGCATGATTTCCTACTTGGACGAACAGCGTTTTGTGAGCCATGGGGTCTACTTCTGCATCGCTTCCCACACCCGCTGCGCCGTGATCGGCATCTGGTCAATCCACACACCGACGGCGTCGGTCACTGCGTTGGCAATGGCGGGCGCGGTCGGCACCATGGCATGTTCGCCAATGCCACGCGCGCCATACGGCCCATCGTCCTGTGGCACTTCCACGATGATGGACTCGATCACCCGCGGCGCATCAATGCTGGTCGCAATGCGGTAGTCGGTGAAGTTTGGATTCAGCGGCTTGCCGTTGACCAGCTTGATCTCTTCGAGCAAGGCGGTGCTGAGACCCTGCACCGCGCCGCCTTCCATCTGCGTTCTGACCATGTCCGGGTTGATCGCCTTGCCCACGTCAAACGCCGCGACCATGCGCAGCACCTCCACCTGGCCCGTTTCGGTGTCCACTTCCACCTCAACCGCCTGGGCGCCCGTGGTAAAGTGTACCACGGCACGCGGCCCTTGCCCAGTCTCAGCGCTGAGCGGCGTCACGTACTGGGGCATGAAGCGCCCCTTGCCCACGACCGGGCCGCCAATCCAGGTGCCATCCGGCCGCTGCATGCCGTAGATCACAATATCCTTGAGGGGAACCGATTCTTCGGTGGCATAGCTGATCACGTGGCCGTCAATGATATCGAGGTCCTGTGGATTTTCCTTCCATGCCTCGGCCACCATCTCCAGGATCTGCACCTTCGCTTCCTGCGCGGCGCTCAGAATGGCGTTGCCCATGCTCCAGGTCAGACGGCTGGCCACGGTCTGCCACTCGTAAGGGCTGTAGTCGGTGTCCACGGTGTTGACGCGCACATCGGTGATTGGTACGCCCAGGCCTTCGGCGGCCAGTTGCGCGGCGATGGTCAAGGTGCCTTGTCCCATGTCTACGCCGCCTACGTTGACCAGCGCGGTGCCATCCTCATTGAAGCGAATGGTGGCAGCCGAGCCGGGGTTGGGCGGCATGGCCGGCGCTTTCCACATGCAGCCAAAGCCCAATCCGCGCACCTTGTGCGGCCCACTGGCCGGCCGCGGCTTGCCCCAGCCGATCGCGTCGGCCGCTTTTTGGATGCACTGGCTCAAGCCGGTGGGGTGCATGATCATCCCTGTCACCGTTTCCTGCCCCTCTTTGATGCAATTCAGCAAGCGCACCTGCACCGGGTCAAGCCCCAATTGGCGCGCGGCGCGATCAATATGCTGTTCAATCGCCCAGTGGATTTCGGGCATGCCAAAGCCGCGCATCGCTCCGCCGATCGGGTGGTTTGTGTAGACGCACTTGGAATCGGCCCACACGTTCGGCACATAGTACGGGCCGGTTGAGCTATAGCCGGCTGCGCGCGTGATGTTGACGCCATACTCGGTGTACGCGCCGCCATCCCAATAATAGGTGTTCTTCATCGCCAGGATGCGGCCATCCGGCAGCATGCCGAGCTTGATGATGGCTACCAGGCCCTGGCGCACAAAGGTGGTGTAGAACTCTTCCTCACGCGTCATGACCAGCTTCACGGGACGACCTTTGGCGCGCATCGCCATGCCGACGCAGGCGCCTTCCATAGAAACGCCGGCCTTGGCCCCAAAGCCGCCGCCCACATAGGGTGTGATGACCCGCAGACGCGAATGGCCAATGCCCAGGGCTTTGGCGATCAAGTTGCGCTGCGCAAAGGGCGATTGACTGGAGGCCCACAGGGTGATCTTACCGTTGCCGTCCATCTGCGCCACGGTGGCATGCGTTTCCAGGGGCACATGCTGCACGTGCGGCACACGGTATTTGTGCTCAAAAACGATGCCGCCCGCGGCTTCGACCTCGGCAAACGCTTCCTCTACGTTGCCTTTGCGCACCTTGAACCAGTTGGAGACGTTGGTGCCCTTCTGGGGAAAGATGAAAGGCGCGTACTTGTAGGTGATCAAGTCAGGATGGAGCAGCGCGGCGTCGGGGCTGGCGCCAAACTCAGGATCGAAGACCCCGGGCAGATCGGCGTACTCCACGGCGATCAGCTTGATCGCCTGCTCAGCAATCTCCTGCGATTCCGCCGCCACACCGGCGATCGGCTCGCCCACGAAGCGGACGCGGTCCACCGCGAACATTGGCCGGTCGGAAAGGTAAAGGCCGGTCAAACCGGGAAAGTCCTTGCCGGTCACGACCACACGCACGCCGGGCAGCGCCATCGCCTTGCTGACATCCAGCCGCGTGATCAACGCATGCGGGCGTTCGCTGCGCTTCAGCATGCCGTAGAGCAGGTTTGGCCCGAACTGCATATCATCCACATACTGCGCCGCGCCAGTCACTTTGGAGCGGCTTTCGACGCGCGGAAAACTGGAGCCGACAATTGTCGTTTTCTTTATGCTCATGCCAGAAGCCTCGCTTTTTCCACCTTCTACGCTGCGCGGCCGCGGTGCGCCGCCTCTTGTACGGCGGCCACGATGCGCGTGTAGCCCGTACAGCGGCACAGATTGCCCACCAGCGACAGCCGAATGTCATCCTCCGATGGGTTTGGGCTGCGATCGAGCAGCGCACGCGCCGCGATCAGAATGCCTGGCGTGCAAAACCCACACTGCGTGCCGCCCAGTTCGATCATCGTCTCTTGCAGCGGATCGAGCTGCGAATCGTGCGCCAGGCCTTCCACGGTCACGATGTCGTGGCCGTCAATTTCGGGCGCCAGCACCAGGCAGGAGTTGACCGGCGCACCGTCCAGGAGCACGGTGCACGCGCCGCATTCCCCGGCCGAGCAGCCGTTCTTGGTCCCTGTCAGCACCAGGCGATCGCGCAAGAGGCGCAGCAATGTGTAGTAGGGCGGAACATCCAGCGCATAGTGTTCGCCGTTGACTGTGAAGTTTACAAAATGTGTCATTAGTACCTCGTTTGGCGGCTCTACATGGGAAGGCGCGCCAGTACGTCCTCGATGGCGCGGCGCGCCAGAACGCGCACCATGGCCTGGCGATAGGCGCCGCTGGCGCGTACATCATCAATCGGACGACTGGCGTTCATGACCGCGGCGGCGGCCGCTTCCACGGCCTCGTCGTCGGTGTTTTCCGCCAGCAAGGCCGCAGCCTCCGGCGCCATCAGCGGCGTTGGGCCAACAGAGGCCAGGGCGATGCGCCAGCCGCTGCCAGATGGGTTAGCGGGTTGGGGCCAGCCCAAGACGCCTACGCCGAGAAGCGCGATGTCCCCTACTCGCGTGCGGCCGAGCTTGTTATAAACGCCAACCGCGGCCTCGTGCGGCTCGGGCAGCGTCAGCGCCAGCAGGAATTCACCCGGCTGCAGATCGGTTTTGCCCGGGCCTTTGAAGAAATTCATGAGCGGCAGACGACGCTCGCCAGCCGGGTTGTAGATCACGGCGGTGGCGTCGTAACAGAGCAGCGCGGGGATGCTGTCTCCCGCCGGACTGGCGTTACACACGTTGCCGCCGATGGTGGCGCGGTTGCGCAACTGATACGAGCCGATCGTTTCGCACGCTTCGGCCAGCATCAGATAGTGAGCATGAATCAAGGGATGGGCCGCAACCTCGTTCATGGTCACGGCCGCGCCGAGGGTCAGGCCATTAGCGGGGTTGTATGCCACCTCCCGTATCCCGGGCAGGCCTTTCAGGTCCACCACGATCTTGGGGTGAACAAAATCGCCGCGCATGCGGATGATGAGATCCGTGCCGCCCTGCAAGATGCGGGCGGCGCTGCCCTCGGCCGCCAGGATGGCGCTGGCCTCCGCCGGGGACGCGGGTTTGACGTACTCGAATGGTTCCATGTTGATGTCACCTCATTTGTGACGGATGGTGGGTGTGGCGCCCGGCCGCGCACCACGCCCCGCGGGGCTACACGCGCACCCCTTTTAGGGGACAATGCAAAGGCGCCAGAACGCGGTGTGTGGTCAGGGCATGAACATGCGTCCCGGCGCCTTTGCCCTTATGACTTGGCCTCTATTTGTCCGCGGGATTCTCACGAACGGCCGCGCCAAATTTGGACGGCGGGAAAATCTGGAACATCAGGTTGATCAGAATGCCGACGATGGCCGCGAACACGATGGCCGGAATGCCGTCAGGGAACAGCAGCGGAATCGGGAAGGGGAACAGACCATCTTTGAGACTCAGGTTGCCGCCGATGCCCAGCACCAGGATTGAAGCGCCGATGGCGAGCTGGCCTGGATCGAACAGATTGACCTTCTCGGATTGGATCAACGCTACGCCTTGCTTGCCGATGACGCCAAACAGGTAGATGGCCAGGCCGCCTGTGACGGCCAGCGGGATGGTGTTAACCAGGGCCGCCAGTTTGCCGATGAAGCCCATGGCCATGGCGATGACGCCAGCCGCCATCAACACCGGCACGGAGTAGTTGCGCGTGATGGCCATCAGGCTGTTGTTTTCGCCGTAGTTGGTGCCGGCGGCGCCGCCCAGAAGACCGACGATGATGTCGTCAGAGCCATCTGCCACCAGGTTGAGGCCGATCAGGCGCTTGATCTCCAACGGTTTGCGCTTCAGCTCTGCCGCCAGCTCATCAATGTAAAGACTCATCTGGTAGAGGTGCGCAGTGGACTCTGGGATGGTCGCAATGGCAATGAGAGCCACACTGAGGACATAGCCGTAGGCGCGTGCGTCGCCAAAGGCCGGGAAGGTGAAATGCGGAACCTGTACCCACAATGCCTGGGAAACGCGGGTGAAATCAACCAGGCCGAAGATGAGCGAAATCACATAGCCCGCGGCCGCGCCGAGCATGATGGGCAGCATGCCGAGCAGCCCGCGGCCCTGCAGGTAAACCGAGAAGATGATGGTCAAGAGCAGGGTGACGAACGCGATGGCCCAGTTGGCGGCCGCCATGTTCAACGCTGCGCCAGCCAGCGCAATGCCGATCGTGATGGCGATGCTGCCGGTGACGATGGGCGGCAAGACGCGATCGAGGCGCTCTTTGCCGATGCGTTGGATGAGCAGGCCCACGAGAATCTCGAAAATGGCGGTACCGAGGATGCCAACCTGGGCGATGCGCACGCCTTCTGGACAGTAGACCGTATTGGGGTCCTTGAAACAATCGCCCGCAAATCTGGACATCACCGTGATAATGACAGCGATATAGCTGAAGCTGGAACCGTAATAGAGCGGGATGCGGCGTCCTGAGACGAGCAGGGCGATGATCGTTCCCAGGCCGCTGGCGAACAGGGTAACGCCGACATCGAACTTGGTCAGCACAGCGACGAGGACGGTGGCCGGGAACATCGTCAGTACCTGCTGAAAACCAAGCGATAGCATGGCGCCAATAGGGGGCGTATCCTGCGGCAAATAGCCAATGACTGGCTTCTCAGATGATGCTGCCATACGAGTATGTATCCTCCCTGATCAAACGCGCTCCAATGATGTCATTCACGCGGGATGTGCCATTCCCACCGTCGGGCCGTCTTGATGCAGTCAACCTCCTTCAGCCTATAATCAGCAATCTCCGATCACCGATCTCCAATCTCCATCTCCGACCTTCACTCTCCCGGCCGCTCATTCTTCACGCGCCGCGCCGGTTCAAACGCGCTGCGCGCCGGCTTGAGCACATCGGCATACGCCTCCAGGTTGCGATCTTCCAGGTGATCGAAAATCATCGGGGAGTTGGCGCCGTAGGTGATGCGCTTGATGGGGTCGGGGTCGAGCGCGGCGGCGATGATCTCTTCGGTGCCACGGGCCTGCGCCAGCTTGTGGGCAATGGGGTCCACAATCATGGAATGACCGAAGTAGAAGAAATTGCCGGCGTCCGGGCCAATGGCATTGCAGGCGATGATGTACACATGATTGTCGTACGCACGCGCGCGGTTGGTCATGTCCCAAATCTCGAACGAACGCAGGAGCGCGCTCGGACGCACGATCACTTCGGCGCCCTGCACGGCTTCCGCGCGGTAGAGCTCGGGAAAATCGCCATCATAGCAGATGGTCAGGCCGATGCGCGCCAGCTCGGTGCTGACCACGCAAGGTTGGCTGCCCGGCGTGCTCCAGCCGCCGCCGCGGCGGCGTTCGGTGGGGAAGAGATGGGTCTTGCGATAGACGCCGAGAAGGTCTCCGCCAGGCCCAATCAGCGCCGCCGCATTGTAGACCACGCCGCGCGTGGGGCCGCGCTCATACGTAGGAAACACCACATGCACCGACAAGTCGCGGGCAGCTTGCTGGATTGGCTCGCTCCAGCGGCCAGGCAGCGCGTCCACCATGTCCCACAGCGCCTCTGCGCTCATGCCGGGGGTGAAGCCGGTGGTGATGGTTTCTGGCAGGACGATGAGCTGCGCGCCGTTTTCATGCGCGGCGCGTGTGATCCACTGCACACAGGTGGCGACATTGGCGGCCGGCTCGTTGGGAACAACCGCAAACTGTGCGCAGGCCGCGGTAAATGCCTTCACGTCCTACCTCCTCAGGGGAATTGGACACAGCCAGGGCCACCGCATCTCAGCGCTGCGGCTGCATACAGAGGCAGTCGCCGTGTTTGGTCAGCGCCATCGTCGCCTTCTTAGCCATCAGCGCCGCATAGCGGTCATCGTCCACGTAGGCCACGATGCGTGCGATGCACGACTCGCCGTCCACGAAGCGCCAGGGGAAGCAGCCCACCTCGACGCGCTGATTGAGCAGCAGGTCAATGTCGCCGCCCAGGCACTCGGCATGGATGATGCCAAAGGGGAACATCTCGATGTGCATCAACTGGTACTTATCGTCGGTAAAGACTTCGGCCAGGCGCTGGCCGTACTTGGCCTGGAAATGCGCCTCGGCCTCGGCGGCCTGGCGCGGCATCCACTGGCGGATGATCGTGTTCATGGGATGATCTGCGCTGCCGCAGTCCACGGCCAGCCATTTCAGCTTCTTGGCCTTGCACCACTCGGCGAACTCACGGTCGGGGCCGGGGTGTTTGACCATGTAGCGGATCTCGTCCGCGCGCGGCTGGTCCCAGCCATAGCGGTGGTAGCCGGTGTGGATGATCAGGATGTCGCCCTCGTGCACATCGACGCGCGCCTCGACCATCTCGGAGGTATAGATGTCATAGTCGCCGCAGGCATCCGACAGATCAACGATGGCCGCGGGGCCGGTCAAGAAATCAAGGGAGAGGCTGGCGATGTCCTTGCCGGGGGTGTAGAAGTGAATTTCGCCATCGAGGTGCGTACCGAGGTGATTGGAGTGCGTAATGACCTGGCCGTTGGCGCCGTTGGGCGCCAGGCGCTTGAAATACTTGATTTGCAGCGGCTCGTAGGTCGGCCATGCCGGCGTGCCTACGCCGAGGGGAATCGAGAGATCAATAAACTTCATCGTTTCGGACCTCCAAACTGATGATAGGGATTAACTTGATTCTACAGATCATGCGGGGCTTTTTGCGAATCGTTAGCAAGATGCGGGCATTATAGCGTCATTTGATCAATTGGCAATATGACGAATGTCAGAAAGTCGGCTATACGGTTCAGCTTTACGAAGAACGTCGTTGATAGGCCTGCAACTCGGTCAATGTCAAATCGTGCGAGTCAACCAAGCGATAGTGTTTTTCGGCCGAGACCCCGATTCCCGCCTCAGTTCTCTCAAGCTCAAACAACGCAATCAAGTTGGCGTCCATGAATTGGGTTGCGATCGGTCTGCAGATCAGCCCAGGAAATTTGATTTCACACACGGCCATGTCCTGCTCGATTTGGACGACGCCGATTTTGTCTCTTTCACCTTTGGCCTGCACCGGCAAGGCATAATGGACGCCGCGCTTATCGATGCCGATGTAGATCTCGTCTGTCTCAACCTGTCCAAGTCCCCTTACGGTAGTCCGTAGATGATTCTGCAACGAATAGCAGGTAAGTCCGGTAAAGATATCGATCAAGCGGTTGTAGCGCAGGCGCGCCAGCAGCGACTGCTCGTCATTCAGTGCATAGCGGGCGATCACACCGGGCGTCGCGTCAAGAATCTTCGTTTCGACAAGCATGGCCGACGGCTGCACTGCGGCGCTCGTCGTGAGGGCAATCGTGTAACGCGCACGCCCGGCCGGTCTGATGATCCATTCAGATCCTGGCGGCGCCTTCCCGACAATAGATTCCGGCAGCGCATTGCGATAGCGAAAGCTATACAGTACATCGCCCAGATTCTTGGGTAATTGGATTCCGAGTCGTTCGGCCGTGATAACGATGTCGGATCGTTCAAAAGTGATCTCTTGCGCTCCCTCCTGGTAGCGGGTGAGAAAGATGGCTTCTATCAACTGAGAGTAACGATTTGCCGATTGCGTCATGGTTTACTTTTCCTGTGGACCATTCCAGCGGAGTACAACGACCTCTTCCCGTAGCTGCTCTCTGGTGGCAGTGGCAAAGCGAGTGCGAAACAGATCAATCCGCTGCACTTCGTAGCCGAGGGTCTGCGCAATATCCGCCAAGATCTGCCCGGTGCGAATCATAACCCGCAGGTATGATGCCTGGTCGCCGACCACGTAGGCTAACTGAGCCCCCGGACGCAAGACAGGCCGTAGATCCGCCAAATGCCGCGCCATACCGCCAAAATAGAGACGCGTGACCTTTGCATACATCCGTTCAAAACCAGAATTCTTGCCCAGTTCGATGCGGCGTGCTTCGATAGCCTTTGCAATGCGGTCGATCTCCGGATGCTGCTCGACCCAGGCATCATCATTGTCTGTCACGTAGACGCCGCGCGTATTGGAACGCACAAGCGTTTTCTTCAATGACCTGAGTTCGGCCCTGTTCTTAATAAAACCAAGAATGACCGACTCCAGGCGAGTTGTACGCGTGTAGTCTTTCTCGTTGGGATATGGCGGCGAGGTGATGACGGCCGCAATCGAGGCTGGGCGTAGGAACGCCTGTGCGTTGCGGGCGTCTGCCAGATGTACGACGGCCGGCGGATAGGATGTGCCCTCGACTGTACACAGATCGTTCGCCATGTTGGTGATTTCAGCCAGCCAGGCGCCTACGACTGGGGCGTCTTTCTTCGGTGTTCCGACGCCCACTTCCGGCCCGAAATGGAGATTGCTGATCTTGAAAACCAGGGCGCTGGCAAGCGCCAACAAAGCGTGTCTGAAATAACGCGCGTGCTGGTGCTGATTGAGGCAATCCAGAAGCACCAACGTCTTGTGCAAGGGAAGGGGGCTGATCGAATTGGTCAGCAGAAGGTTCTCCGCTTCAGGGTCAAGACGTCGCAGCGGCATGTCCATGTGAGGCGCAGCAAAGGGAGCGTTGTCTTCGATGCCCTGGGCGGCCAAGATGCCTAAGGCTGTGTGCGCAATGTCTTGTGCGGCTGACAGTAGGTCGTCAGGCGGAAGCTCCCAGTCGATCTTCACGCTGCTGGCGAAGTGCGCAAACGGATTGGCTTCCAGGCCAACCCCGCGCAGGTGACGACGACGGGCTTCGATGACCGTCGTCCCTGTGCCGCAGAACGGGTCGAGGACGATGTCGTCGACGCCAACGCCAAAATCATCCAGGTAGTGGCGGACCAAATGAGGCGGGAACGAGAGCACGAAGCGATACCAATCATGAAATGGGCGATCGGCCGACGCCAGGCGATTGATCTTGTCGTTTGTTTGTTGATTGCCATTCGCGGCCGCCGGTTCTATGGGCGCAGCCATCGGCCCGGGCAATGATAACTGAGCGGTCGATGGTTGGGTGGTCATTGGCTCACTTCGTGTTGACTCGTGCTGGTGATGGCCGCCCAGTGCAGCCTGCGTCCGACTCTCGGAGATCGGAAGATGAGGTTATGATAGCATATGCACGCGTTTTTGACGAAACGATGGCTGACTGTTTCCCCTGGATGAACGTGGGTCAACGCTCCGCCCGATCAGCGATGAACGGGTGCTGCGCTTTGGAGTGCGGCGACACATCGCCGCACTCCAAAAACTAGCGAAAGCGTTACAAGTGCTGCGGAAATGAAGAGATGCCCAAGACTGTCATTTGTCGTTCTGAACCATCGTCGCGGTCTATGCGCTAGTCATCATGCCCAATCCCGCGCACATCGCCGCGCGCGATGGGCGCGCCGCGCTCGGCCGGCGGCAGGCGGAAGCGGTCGCTGCTGTCTGGCGCGTGCAGCGACCGCACGCGCGTCTCTGGCGCGGGCGCCTCGCCCAGGAGCGTCTCGCTGGCCGCGCTGGGCGCGGATAGCTCCGGCGCAAACGTGGGTGCGCCCCGTGGGGCTGGCGATTCGGGACGCCCTTGACCCCAGTAGATGACCTGCTTCCACGCGGCCTGCACATCGTCGGCGAAGATCACCAGCAGATCGCCGCGCTGCGCTGTCGCCAGCGCCGCGGCTATGGCCTCGGTCTCGTCCCACACCTCGGCGATGCGCGCCTCCGGCAGGCCGGCCGCGGCCGCCGCGCGGTGAAGCAAGCCGGCCACCTCGCCGGCCACGCGCCCGCGGCGGCTGTGGTCCTCACGGCAGAAGAGCAGATCGAAGGTCGAACCGGCAATTTCGCCGATGGCCTGGATGTCCTGGTTGCGGCGGTCGCCCGGCGCGGAGACGACGCCGATCGCGCGCCCCTCTCGCGGCAGCGCTTGCACCAGGTCGGCCACAGCTCGTACGGCCGGCGGGTTGTGGCCGTAGTCCACGATCACGCGGAAAGGATGCTGATCGTAGACATTCAGGCGTCCAGGAACCTGGAAGTGACTGCTGTCGAAGGTGCGCAGACCCTGGCGAATGTTCTCCACCTTGACGCCGAGCGCACGCGCGATGGCCGCGGCCGCCAGCGCGTTGGCGATGTTGAAACGGGCCAGCCCCTCCAGCGTGGCCGGAATCAGGTGCGCCCACAGCAGAGGAATATGCTGATGACGCTCGTAGAGGGTCAGCATCTTGCCGTTGAGGCCATCTTCCAAAACCAGGGCGCGGCCGCCTTTGCGCACATGCTCCTGCACCACCGGGTTGCGCGGATCGAAGGTGAAGTAGAACGGATCCCCGTCGCAGCGCGCGGCCATCGCTGCGGTCAACGGATCGTCCGCGTTGAGCACGGCATAACCACCGTCTTTGACCACCTCCACCACCAGCGCCTTGACGGCCGCCAGATCTTCCAGCGTCTCGACGCCTTTGAGGCCCAGGTGATCGCCGGCGACGTTGAGGACTGCGCCGACATCCACCTTGTCGTAGCCCAGGCCCTCGCGCAGGATGCCGCCGCGCGCCGTTTCCAGCACGGCCGCATCCACCAGCGGGTGTTTGAGCACCACGCGCGCCGACCAGGGGCCGGTCATGTCCCCGGACAGATAACGCTCGCCGTCAATGTAGATGCCGTCAGTAGTGGTCAAGCCCACGTGGTAGCCCGACATCTTGAGGATGTGCGCAACCATGCGTGAGGTGGTCGTCTTGCCGTTGGTGCCCGTGATGGCGGCCATGGGAATGCGGCTGGGCGCGCCAGGCGGGAAGAGCATGTCCATCACCGGCCCAGCCACGTCACGCGGCGCGCCTTCGCTGGGCGCAACGTGCATGCGGAAGCCCGGCGCGGCGTTGACCTCGACGATGCCGCCGCCCACCTCGGCGATCGGACGCGCAATGTCCGGCGTGATGAAGTCAATGCCCGCCACGTCCAGCCCCACCACCTGCGCGGCGCGGATGGCGATCTCCTTGTTCTCATAGCAGATGTCATCGGTGCGGTCAATCGCGGTGCCGCCGGTGCTCAGGTTGCCGGTGGAGCGCAGGTAGAGCACGCGTCCGGCCGCCAGCACGCTTTCCAGGGTCAAGCCTGCCTGCTCCAGCAAGCGCAGCGCCTGGTGATCCACCAAGAGACGGGTCAGCACTTTCTCATGGCCCACGCCGCGGCGCGGATCGCGGTTGACGATGTCAATCAGTTCCTGAACGGTGTGCACGCCATCGCCCACCACATGGCCGGGCACGCGCTCGGCCACTGCCACCGCCTGCCCGTTGACGACGAGCACACGATAGTCGTGGCCGGGGATGAACTTCTCGATGATGACATAACTACGATGCTCCTGCGCCTTCTGGAAGGCCAGGCGCACCTCGGCCTCGCTCCCCAAATTGAGCGAGACCCCGCGGCCGTGGCTGGCGTCCAGCGGTTTGACCACCACCGGGAACCCGATGTCGTGCGCGGCCGCGGCCGCCGCGTCTTCCTCGCGCACGACGCGCTGGCGCGGCACCGGGATGCCGACATCGTCGAGCAGGCGCGCGGTCAGCTCCTTGTCCTGCGCAATGTCCACGGCAATGTGGCGCGTCTCGCTCGTCACCGTGGCCTGGATGCGCTTCTGGTATTTGCCATGCCCGAACTGGATCAGGCTGCCTTCGTTGAGGCGAATCCACGGGATGTCGCGCACCTCCGCGGCCTTGACCAGGCTGCCCGTGGATGGCCCCAGCGCGACGCGATCGGCCAGGCTCGCCAGCTCTTCCAGTTCCAGGGTGAAGTTGAAAGCCGCGCGTTCCGCCGCGGGCAGCGCGCTCGGCAGGTCATCCGGCAGCAGGCTACGCAGCAGGCGCTCGGCCAGGCGCCCGGCCTCCAGCCCCACTTCTTCCTGCTGGAACGAGTAGACCACGTAGTAGACGCCGACCTCGCCGGCGCCGCGCGTCTTACCGTATGAGACCGGCGTGCCGGCCAGGCATTGCAGCTCGATGGCGACATGTTCGAGAATGTGGCCCAGCCAGGTGCCCTCCTCCAACCGGCGCACGAAGCCGCCGGGCGCACCGTAGGAGCAGCCATGTTCGTGCAGGGTGGGAATCACGGCCAGCAGCGCGGCGTTGAAGCCGGGCAATTGGCTGCTGGGGTAGTCTTCCAGTTCTTCCAGGTCCAGCGTCAGGCGGATGACCGGTTTGTAGGAGTAGTAATTGGGGCCGCGGTAGACTTTGCGTTCGAGAATTTTCATGGGCGCCGTCCTTGGGTTGGTAGATCGGAGATCAGAGATCAGAGATTGGAGATTGAGTTGAGCCAGCGAGCGTTGGTGGCGAGATAGAGGGATTTTACACGGGGGCTGGGAATTGGCAAGCCTATACGAGGGTACTGGCAGCAAGACGTTCGGCATGACGTTCGATCTCTGCGCGTTCGGCGTTGCTCATTTGGAGGGCGCCTGTTTCCACGTTTACGTCCAGCGCACCGACGACACCGAGGCGACCGTGGGTAGGCGAGGACAGAACGACTGGAACCCGCCAGTACGCGCCATCAGCACGAATGACCAGATCTGGTATGTCGCCATGCAGAAGATCAGCGATCTCGTTGCCGACATAGACGCTGACCAGGCGCCGGGCGCTCAATGGGCTGACCTGGATGTTGGCCTGGACATGAAGCATGACATCCAGGATGCCACTGCTCGGTGGTTTGATGGTTTCCAATAGAATGGTCATTGCCGTATCACCTGAATTTGGATCGAAATCTGCATGAGACGTCGCCCCGATTCGTTTCCTTCTAGGATGCTGCGTAGATTCTACTGCGAAAGGCGACGCGCCGCCAATTTGCGCTTTCACTCGAACAAGCCGGCATCCAATTCTTGCCACGAATTGCACGAATTTGACGAATTGATCTGCTTTCCGTCTGCCACATTCGTGGCAGGCAATCATTCAGGCCCGGCCGCGGGTTGCTTTTGGCTCTGCCGCGACCACATATACCAGAAGATGGCGCCGATGATGACGATGAATGGCCCGGCGATGGCCGAAATCAGGCCAAAGCTGATGGTCGCGACGACGCGGTCACGGAACGAGACCTCGGCATCGCCGGCCGCGCCCTTGACTGTCACCGCAAACGCGTAGTAGCCCTTGCGCGGCAGTTGAAAATGCGCGGCGTAGTCGAGCGAATTGCCGGCATTCTGATGATTGGCCTCGCTGTCCGTCACCTCGCTGTTCGCCTCTTCGGTCGCGCGCACCGTCACCTGCAGGCCGTCCCGCAGTTGATGTCCGCCCAGGTCGCTCACGCGCACATAGACTGTGTAACGCCCCACCTGCGGCGGCGACGGCCCGGCCCACACCAGCAGCGAGTAGTTGCCAACCGCCTTATCGGAAATGAAAATGCGGCTGCCGCCCGTGCCTGGCCCCTCCGCCCGCGCCGGCCCTGCCCACAGCCCCAGCGTCAGCGCCAGCGCCGCCATCATCAGCACCCAGCGAGCCAATACTGAAATCTTGGCGTTTTCAGCGAAAACGCCGTGGATTCTGAATGTTGAATGTCTGGTGTTTTCGGCGAAAACGCTGTGAAAGTGGTTCTCCGCATCTCGTCCTTGATTCATCATTCAGTTTCTCTCCTTCAGCGTTTTGTACTTTGCATTTTGCACTCTGCACTTTCCTCATTCCTCACATCCCCATCCGCAGCGTTCCTCGCATCTCCATCGGCTGCGCCAAAATCCAGACGCCGGCGGCGACGAGCAGCAGGCAGAGCAGCGCCCAGGGCAGGAACGCGACCAGCGCCCGCCGCCGATCGGCGTGGCGCGCCGCGGCCCGCTGAAAGCCTACGACCAGCGAGCCGGTCAACCCGGTGTAGAGCAGCACGACTTCCAGGGGGAAGAGGAAATCGGGCGGAACCACCGGCCCCAACTGCCACAGCGGCTCCCCGAGGATAGGCCAGCCCCAACGCCAGAGCATGTTCTGCACCGCCGGAATCAGGGTCAAGCCGCCGGTCAGGAAGTGAAACATGTAGTGCGCCAGCCACATGCCGAATCCGGTTGGCACGAGGGTCGGCGCGAAGTGCGCGATGACCGTGCGCAGACTGGCGGCGTCGCGACTCCAGGCGCGGCTGGCGATCCCGGCCAGAGAAACCAACAGCGCGGGTAGGAGCAGCAGGCCCGTTCCGTAGAGCAAAACGAGGACAGCGGTCACATTGTGCAGCAGAGGCAGCTGCGCCAGCCAGGCAATCAGCCCGTACACCGGCCGCACCATGCCGAACGCGTTCATGAAACCGCCGAAAGTCAGCACCACCAGCAGCGCGGCCAGATCCAGGCGCTGGCTGAACCGCCCCACCCCGGAGCGCCACGGTTCGGACCACAGTTCCGCCGTGGGCACGCGCAGCAGCCAGCCGACATTGTCGTGCGGACACGCGTGCACGCAGTCCAGGCAGAAGGTGCAGTCCTGATTGCCGACTTTGGCTGGCTGAAACAGATTCAACTCACAGCCAGGCTGAATGTGGTCGAACAACGCAATCGGCGTGCGGCCCGCCGCGGCGCCCCCAGCCGTTCGCTCGGCC
>NZ_UETR01000038.1:0-30629 GCF_900491745.1 Candidatus Amarolinea aalborgensis
TCATTTAGCGTTCAGCGTTCTGTTTCCCGGCTCTTGGTCTATGAACCGGCGCAGCCACAGCTCGGTGTTGAACCAGCGCCACAGGAGCAGGCGCCGATCAGCCTGGCCGCTTTGATGTTCTTGGAAGACCTGATCTACGACGGCTGCGTTCCAGTAGGGCCGCTGGCGGAAACTGGCGCTGGCGAAGACCTCACGCAGGGTCGGCTGCAGCGTCGTGCGGAACCAGGCCGCTTCCGGCGTGCCGAAAGCCATCTTGTCCTGTCGCTGCGCAATCGCTGGCGGCAGCACATCGGCCAGACCGCGGCGCAGCAGCCATTTGGTCTCGCCATCGCGCAGCATGAAACGAGCCGGCAGCGCAAAAGCGAATTCGACCAGGCGATGATCGAGGAAGGGCACACGCGCCTCGATACTGAAGGCCATCGAGTTGCGATCTTCGTAGTGCAGAAGCGACGGCAGGTGCAGCGTCGTGAGATACTGGTACATCTGGCGGCGCAGCGGATCGCGGTAGGGCGAGGGCATCTCCAGCCAGGGCTGCGGCTGCGCCGTCAGGGCTGATCCCAGCCAGGCCGGCCGCGTGCGTCCGCGACCTACCTGGATGGCGCCGCGTAGGGCGGCGGGTAAGGCCAGCCCCAGCGCGCCGGTCAGCAGAACGCGCGGCGGTACGCCATGCCGACCACGAAAGCCTTCCAGCTCGCGGCTCAGCCCGGCGAAATCGGCGTGACGCAGGTGATTGGCCCACAGGCCGGAGAAGAACGGATGATAGCCGCCGAGAATCTCGTCGCTGCCCTGGCCGTCGAGCATCACTTTGATGCCCTGCTGCCCGGCCAGCTGCATGACGCACCACTGCGCCACGATGCTGGTGGAGCCGAACGGCTCTTCCTGGCGCCAGATCAGGTCAGGCAGCAGCTCGTTGAGCGCCTCGGCCTGTGGAAAGGCAAAGAAGGCCTGTGCGCCGGTCTGCGCGATGACCTCACGTGCAAAACGGCGCTCATCGAAGGCGGGATCATCGAAGCTGGCGGTGAAGGTGCGCTGGCGCTCGCCGATCATGGCGCGATCCACGCCGTCGGCGTCGAGCAGGCGGGCGATGGCGCACACGATGGCCGATGAATCCAATCCGCCGCTCAGGCAGGTGCCGATGGGCGCATCACTCTGCAGGTGCAGGCGCACCGACTCAAAGAACAGCTCGTGCAGCCGTTCGGCAGCGGCCCGGTCGCTCAGATCATCCAGGCGTTGCTCGGGGTTCAAATCCCAGTAACGCTGGATAGCCAGGTTCCCGGCGCGGTACACGAGCCGGTGCGCAGGCGGCAGCTGGCGAATGTCAGCAAACATCGTTTCCGCGGTGTGATCCAGGTAGCCGTAAACCAGGTAATCATAAAGGCGATCCCCGTTAGGCTGGCGGGGCGTGGCTCTATCCACGAACAGCGCCTTGATCTCCGAAGCAAACAGCAGGCGCTCGGCGTTGAGGTGGTAATAGAAGGGCTTGATGCCGAAGCGGTCGCGGGCCGCAAACAGCCGCTGGCGGCGCTCGTCCCAGAGCGCAAACGCAAACATGCCCTCGAAGCGCCGCACGCAGTCGTCACCCCACTGTTCATAGGCATGCAGAATGGCCTCGCTGTCGCTGCGTGAACGGAAGATGTGGCCGGCCGCCTCCAGCTCGCTCACCAGGCTGCGGTAGTTGTAGATTTCGCCGTTGAAGACCAGCCACAGCGTGCCATCCTCATTGGTCATCGGCTGGTGTCCGGCCGGCGAAAGATCAAGAATCGCCAGGCGGCGGAAGGCCAGCCCGGCCGGCCCCTGCTGGTAGATGCCCTGGTCGTCCGGGCCGCGGTGACGCAGCAGATCCGCCATCTCTTGCAACTGCGCTTGTTCCACGGGGTGTTGATCCCTGCGACAGATGCCGGCAATTCCACACATGCGCTTCTAGCTCCTCGCCGTTGGCAACGACGCGTAGAGATCGAGCAGGCGGGCGGCCTGCGCTTCCCAGTTGTATTCGCGGCGTGCGGCCGCCAGCCCCGCGGCGCGCATCGCGGCCTGGCGCGCAGGCGCCTGCAAGATGCTGTTCACCGCCGCGGCCACCGCTGCCGGCGTCGGTTCCGTCACCGTGACTCCGGCGCCGGTAGCGCGCGCGACGCGGCCGATTTCCGGCCAGTCGCTGGCGACAAAGGGCAGCCCCGCCATCATGTACTCGAACAGTTTATTGGGCATGGCAAAGCGGTCGTTCTTGTTGCGCCCGGCCAGCAGGATCATGCCCACATCGGCCGACGCGGTCGCGCCCAGCAGTTGGTCAGCCGGCAGCGCGTCGAGCATGAAGACGCGGGATTGCAGGCCGAGTAGCGCCGCTTCCTGGCGAATCGGCTCTTGAAACGTGCCCAGGTTGAAGCCCAGGAAAGTCAACACCACGGTGTCCGGCAGCAGCGCCAGGGTCTGCACCAGCTCCAGCAGATGGCGGTCGGGCAAGACCGCGCCTTGCAGGAGCATGATGCGCTGCTCCGCGCGCAAGCCCAGGCGCCGGCGCAGATAGTCCGAGCCGGCAGCCATGTCCTGGTAGCGCGGGGTGTTGAGCACCAGGGTTGGCGGCGGAATGTGATAACGATCTGCCAGCTCGACGACGATGGACTGGCTGACGGTAATCACCGCTGCGGCCTGCCCAATCAGGCGGCGCTCCAGGCGGGCGAAGTTGCGCTGCGCCAGCGCCTGTTTGACGCGATTGGGCCAGGGGAGGCTGGCTGCGGCTGGCCCCAGCGTCATCTGATCCACGAACAGCTCGTGGGCATCGTAGACCAGGGGCGTACGCCAACGCTGCGCCAGCGCGGCCGCGGCTGGCAGCGTGTCGAGGTCGTGCGCGTGCACCACGTCCGCGCGCTGATCCGACGCAGCCGCCAGCAGCGCGCCACTGCCTCCCCAGCGCCAGAGATCAGCCGCGTGGCCCGCCATCCGCCGCCAGCCGGTCGTGTCTTCCCAGGCGGGCAGCGGCGCAGCGATGGCCGTCAGTCCCCCTGGCGCAGCCCAGCCCAAGCGGGCAATGTCGGTTGGGCGAATGTGGCTCACGACAGTCACGCGGTAACCAGCCGCGGCCAGGGTCTCGGCTTCACGGCGCACGCGATTGTCGTGCAGCAGGTTGCTGGTGACCAGCATCAGGACGTGGGTCATGGCTGCCTCCCCCGGCTGATGGCGTTCTGATTACGACTCACGGACCGGTAGAAGATGACGGCTGTGAGGAAGATGGCGCTGTAGGCGATGGTGGAGGCCCACGACGCGCCCAGGACGCCCCAGCGTGGGATGAGCAGCAAATCGAAGATGACCGTCAACACCAGCGCCAGGCCGGCGTTGACCGAATTGTAGTGGACATAACCGCGACCGGCAATTTCGTTCGTCAGCACTTTGCCGCCGCCGAGCAGAATGACGCCGGGCAGCAGGGCGAGAAGCGGTTGGTATGCGGCCAGGAAAAGGTCCGAATAGATAACCTGGATCACTTGGCGGCCGAGCAGCGCAATGAAGACGCCTCCCACCAGGGTGATGCCCAGGGTCAGCGCGAAGATGCGCGGCGTCACGCGATTCATATCTTCTGGCCGCGTCGCCGAGGCTTTGGGGAAGATGACGAAACTAACGGCGTTGGGCAGGTGCCAGAGCAGCTCGGCCAGCGCAACGGCCGCGGTGTAGATACCCACGGCCGCCGGGCCGAGCAAGATGCCGACGATGAAGAGATCAAGCCGGTAGTTGAAAAACTGCAGCAGGTTGCCCACGTAGCCGCGCAGGCCGAAGGCCAGCATTTGACCCAGGATGGCCCGGTCGTAGCGCGGCCGCAAGTCGCCCCCGGCGCGCTGCACCTGCCAGCCCAAGAGGATCATCACGCCAAGCGCGGCCCCCACCGCGGCCAGCACCCCGCCGTTGAGACCCCAGCCCAGGCCAATGACCAGCAGGATGGTCAAACCCAGGGTCAGGACGCTTTGCAAGAAAGTGATCACGTTGACGGTGCGAATGCGTTGCATTCCCTGCAGGATGCCGCTGAAGAAGCTGTTGACGATGGCGGCTGGCAGCCCCACCGTCGCCAGAACGATGAGCGCCGCGGGCACACTCGGCGCCAGGCGCTGCAGGAGGCCGCTCGCCAGGCCAAGCGCCGTCAAAACCAGGCCGCCGCTGACGCCCAGCAGAGCCAGCAGCATGGCGTTCTGGGTTACCTGGGCCACCGACAGGCGGCGCGAGCCGATGAAATAGACGTTGGCGGCTGGGATGCCGCCGCTGAGGAAGAGGGCCAGCGTGGCCGGAATCAGCAGCGCCAGGGCCAGGCTGCCTTTGCCCTGCGGGCCGAGCCAGCGCGCGACGATGGCCGCATTGGCGACGCCGATCACCAGGGACACGACCTGGGTCAGGAAAGTAGTCGCGACATTGCGCGCAAATGTGCTGCGCAGCAGCCGCAGCCCGCGTTGAACCCTAGTTTGCATCGGCAGACGCCTGCGCCACGAGGATCAAGCCGTCGCCCCAGAACGACGTGGTGCGGTAGAGCGCGGAGGCGAGCAGGCGTTTGGGCAGCGAGCGGACATAGTCGAGACCGCGGCCGAGCAGATGGGGCGAGACGCCGTTCGCGGCGCGGGGGAGGGCCGCCGTTGAAGCCGACGCCGGCGGCGCTGGTCGTCCCAACAGGCGCCGGGCCACGTTCGGCAGGCCGGCGCGCGGCTGAAAGGTGTAAGCATAGACCTCGGTCACATCGAAGCCGCTCTTGCGCAGCAGATTGGTGGCCGTGACGTAGGAAAACCAGTAATTGTGGTCGGGATGCACATACTCGACGCCGCGCAGCAGCCAGAGCAGGGTTTGGATGCGAAAGGCGTTGGGCACCGTGATGATCAGCTCAGTCTGGCCCGGCGTCAGCAGTTGGCGCGCGGCTTGCAGGAACTGGACCGGGTTGGGAAGGTGCTCGATCACTTCGGTCGCCAGAACCAGGTCGAAGGGCTGGCCGCTGAGCTGGGCCAGAATGGACGGCTCGCAGATGTCGCCCGCGATGAGATGCTCGAAGCCGTGGCTGGCGAGGAACTGAATGCCTTCCTGGTCAATGTCCACGCCCCACAGTTCGGAAGCGACGGCCGCCAGCTTCTGGTGCATCAACTCCTGGCGCGCAAAGCGCGCGTGCAGCAGGCCCGCGTCCACGCAGCCCAAGTGCAGGACGCGGCGCCCGGCCGCGCGCGCCAGAATCAGGTCTTGCCGCCCCGTCAGGAGCGGGACGACGGGGAGTTTGGTCATGCTATTCATCATCGTGAGGCTTTCTCCGTCAGCACGCTGCGATAGATTGAGTCCAATGTCTGGCCGATGGCGGCCGGTGAATAGGCGGCCGCGCGTTCGATCATGATGCGCCGATCGAAACGCTCCGGCTGCGACTTCGGCGAGCTCAGTCGAGCCGTCAGCGCCGCGGTGATCGCCGCGGCCAGCGCCGGCGCATCGCCCGGCGGCGTCAGGATGCCGACCGCGTCGTCCACGATTTCGGGGATGCCGCCCACGGCTGAGGCGACAATCGGCACACCGCAGGCCATGGCTTCGAGCAGGACGCACGGCATGTTCTCCCACTGGCTGGCGAGCACAAAGAGATCAGCCTGGCGCAGAAAGTCAGCCACATCTGCTTTTGGTCGCGTGCCATGGAAGGTGACCTGGCTGGCCAGACCAAGCTCAGCCGCCAGCGCGGTGTAGGCGGCGCGCTGCGGCCCGTCGCCGATGACATCCAGCCGCCAGCGCAGCGGCGTCTCCTGCAGGCGGCGCAGGGCATGCAGCAGATCGGGAATGCCCTTGATTGGCACCAACGAACCCACACTCACGATGCGCAGGGGATCGTTAGGCGTACGCGCCGGCGCCGGGTAGAAAAGCGTGTTGTCCACCACGTTACCTACAATCTGGAAACGCGCGCGCAGACCGTGCTCTTCAATGCCGGTCTGCAGCGCACGGCTCACCGGCAAGACCCGGGCCGCCTGCCCAAAGGCGATGCGCGCCTTCCGAACTTCGCCAGGCGGCAGCGTATGCCGCGGAAAGGCGGAGAAGTGCTCGGTCACGACAAGGGGCAGGCGGTACAACTTGCTGAAAATGGCGGCCGCGAACCCCGCATCGTAGACATGCGCATGCAGGAGATCGGGCCGAAAGCCGGCGCGGTAGACCGCGCGCAACGCCTGTCCGACGGCGACCAGATGAACGCCGAGTGACACTTTCGGGATGGGCGCGGGGCGATACCAGGCGCGCACGGTGGGCAGGCCGGCCGTCAAGACGGGATCGGTCTCCGTTTCCACCTGCCACAGCCGGGGCAGGTCCCGCCGCGGCTCCGGGCAATGCAGCACGGCCACGTCATCGAAGCGGGCGACGGCCAGCGCGTGTTCACGCACAAAGGTGCCCTCATACGGCGCGGCTGCGGTGGGATACCAGGCGGTGATGAACAGCACGTGCAGCCGGCGGTCAGGCGCGCGCGCGTCGGGCGGCATGGTCATGAAGCGACCACCTTCTGCGGCGCAGGATCGGCCGCGGCCAGCAGGCGCACGATGCGCTCCGCGGCGTGGCCATCGCCAAAGAGGGGCGCGGGCGGCGTGGTCGGCCAGGGACGCTGCGCGGCTTCGATCACCTGCGCGGCGTCGCCCCAGGCCAGGCGGTTCCAGCCGGCCTCCACGGTTTCCACCCATTCGGTCTCCGGCCGCAGGGTGACGCAGGGCACGGCAAAACAGTAGGCTTCTTTTTGCACACCGCCGGAGTCGGTGAGGATCAAGGCCGCGGCCTGTTCCAGCGCCAGCATGTCCAGGTAGCCGATCGGCTCCATCGCAATCACGTTGGCGGGCAGGGCCAGGCCGTTGTGGGTTAGCGCGGCGCGCGTGCGTGGATGCAGCGGAAAGACGACCGGCGTCTGCAGGCCGGCCAGCGCGTCGAGAATCGCGGTCAGGCGGGCCGGATCGTCGGTGTTGTAGGGGCGGTGAATGGTGGCGAGCGCAAAGCCCTGCGGTCGCAGGCCCAGGCGGCCGGCCAGGGTCGCATGGCGAGCTGCCAGCGCGCCATGCGTCTGCAGCGCATCCACCATCACATCGCCCACCAGGTGCACGCCGCGGGTGACCCCTTCGGCCGCCAGCAGGTTGACCGCGGTTTGGGTTGGGCAGAAGAGCAGGTCCGCGCAGTGATCGGTGAGGATGCGGTTGTGCTCTTCGGGCATCGTGCGGTTGAAGCTGCGCAGGCCGGCCTCCACGTGCGCCACGGGGATGTGCAGCTTGACCGCGGCCAGCGCGCCGGCCAGGGTCGAATTGGTGTCGCCGTAGACGAGCACCCAGGCCGGTTTCTCCGCCTGCAGCGCCTCTTCGATCCGTTGCAGCATCTGCCCCGTCTGCCAGCCGTGCGGGCCAGAGCCGATGCCCAATTCGTAGTCTGGGCGCGGGATGGACAGCTCGTCGAAGAACAGGTCGGACATCGCGCGGTCGTAGTGTTGACCGGTATGGATGAGGATTTCGTGGTGTTGGCGGCGCAGGGCCTGGCTGACCGGCGCGGCCTTGATGAACTGCGGCCGCGCGCCGACGATGGTGACGATTTTCAATGAACCGGACCTGTCAAACTACACATTGGCAGCCACATGCAAGCGCGATGGGCGCAGGGGAAATGGCGCGCGTCACGCGGTCGCGGCGCACATGCAGCACCAAGAGGGAATACGGGTCGAACACTACGACATCTTTGACGCCCTGCGCCAGGTAGAAGTGCGGCGCCAACTCCAGGTCCTTGGCTTCGTATCCCCGACTGACCACCTCGATCACGGCTTCCGGAATGAGCGTGATTGCTTCTTCCTCTTCTTCCGGCTCGCGACAGAAGATCGAAATGTCGGGGCGTTTCAATGAACCATCGGGGAAGCTAATGTAGACATCCGCCACGTGTACACAGCCGCAGCCGCCGTGCTCTGTCGAACTTGGGCCGCGCCGTTCAATCGTTGCGCGGATACGATCCACCGCGCGTTGATGCTTCAGGACAGGATGCGCTTCCCAGATAGGCAATCCGCCCATGATTTCCAGGCGCACCCCCAGCCGGTCAGCGTCGAGAAATTGCCGGAGCAGACCCGCTTTGGTTGTTGTCATGTGCACCTCCTGGAAAACTTCAAATTTCTCCCGTCCTATTCATCCTGTACATCCTGTAAATCCTGTCAAATGAGGACAGGATTCACAGGACGCCAGCTTATTCGGCGAACTCGTCGGGGCTAACGTCGCGCATGTACTTGGCCGGCGAACCCATCACCAGGGTGGCAGGCGGGACGTCGCGCGTCACGATGGAGCCGGCCGCAACGAAGGCTTCGGCGCCCACTTCGATGTTGGGCAGCAGCGTGACGTTGGCGCCGACGCGCGCGCCGCGGCGAATGGTGCAGCCGCCCCGTTCCTGGAACCGCTTTTCGGTGCGGCCCATGTAATTGTCGTTGGTGGTGACCACGCAGGGCGCAATGAAGCAGTGATCCTCAATCGTCACCCACGCGCACAGATAGACGCCGGTCTGCAGCTTGGTGTAGTCGCCGATGTTTACTTCGTTTTCGATTGTCACATGGCTGCCGACGATGACGAAGCTCCCGATCTGGCAGCGGTCGCGCACGAACGCGTGGTCGCCGATCATCGTTTTCTCGCCGATCGTGGTGCCGTTGTAAACGACCGCGCCCGCGCCAATGATGCAGTCCGCGCCGATGCGCAGCGGGGGCAGGCCGGGCGGCGTTTTGACCGCGCTGGTGGGCGCGGGCCGCGGCGGTCGTCCCAGCACGGCCTGGTCGCCCACCCACGTCCCCGCGCCGATGACTGTGCCCGCGTGCACCACCACGTGATGCCCCAGCGTCACGCCCGCGCCGAGGCGGACGCCCGCTTCGATCACCACATACTCGCCCATAGTCACATCCGGGCCAAGCGCAGCGGTTGGATCAATGATAGCTGTCAAAGGAAAGCTCCTGTGCGAAGATTAGAGATCAGAGATCAGAGATCAGAGATCGGGTTTGTGGAAGGCGGGTAATTTGTGGTCTCTGGTCTCCGATCTCTGGTCTCCGGTCTCCAGTCTCCAGTCTCTGGTCTCCAGTCTCCGGTCTCAAGTTCTGGACTCGCGGCGCGGCAGGGGCAGCGCGACGCGGAACTCCTCGCCGCGTTCCTCGAATTGGACTTGCAGCCCGAACAATTTGGCTTCACGCCAGACCATCGGCAACCCACGCCCTAATTTATCCACATAGCCCAGGTTTTCCATCAAACGCACCAGGATGGGATTACGGGCAAAACTGGTGCCAACCGAAAGTTTTTCAATCGTCACAGTGTTGGGCAGGCGGCCGGGGCTGATCACTTCGAGCCGATCTGCGAATAAGAAAACGCGGATGTTCGACCTGGTGATGCTGTAGTTACGATGAACGCAGGCATTGACCAGCAGCTCACGAAAAACTCGGTCGGGGTAGTGCGGCTCTTCCTGGCGTTTGGCGCCGACGATGGTTGATCCGATGACGAGATTCGCCTTGATGGCGGCCAGACATTCGTCAACCTGGCGCGGAAGTGGGCCAAAGAAGTTCTTCTTATCAATCAGGTCCGCCGACAGGTCCGTGCCCGCGAAGTGCGCAAAGGAGATGCCGCTGGCCGGAAGCAAACGTTCGGGCGCGAGACCAAAGACGAGCAAACCAGCGATGGTCGGCTTTCTCGATGATCCCAAAAGGTCGGTTGACGCCATGAGGCGTTCGCGTTCTGCCGGCGGTTCGTCGAAGAACGCAATCTGGTAACGTGTGAAATACTGGCCGATTTTATCCAGATCGAGATCGTTCAGCCGTGCACGTTCGACTTCGACGCCGTCGTAATGAAAAACCTCAATACCCCCTAACCAAATCTCGCCGCCTTCACCATTGGCGAACGCGATCATTTCTTCCGCCAGGTCGGTGGCCTTCGCGTGTTCGGTCTTGAACTCAACGTACTGATTTTCGGCCTGTGGTATGGTGATATGCATATTCTGTTAGTTGTACAGCTAAACCCATTGGTCACAAGTTAAGGTTTCCGGCGGAATGTCAAATTCGATACCTGAGCTCGTTTTGAGCACTTTTGCGGACCTCAAACCACGTATCGATGCAGAATCGGCCAAGATGTAGGCTGATAACTGCATCCACGGGCCTCTGCGAGAGGCGTCCGGCGCTCAGTTCGTGCTTTGACACCTCGCAGCAAGGCAAAACTTGTCCGAAATTGGTCCGATTTTGGCTGCTTCGGCCCTTGACAAACCGTCAAAAACCTTAACTTGTAGGTAATGAGCTAAACCATTCTTCTGGCTGCGCAATGATGGCTAGGATTTTACCACAGTGGGTGCATAAGTCGAAACTGCGGTGATACAACCCTCGCAGGGGGCTGTGGACATCACAGCGTTGACTTGCGAGGATGTCGCGCGCCTCTGAAATCGTCACCCCGCCGCAGCCCTGCGAGGGGGATCCCCTTGCGCAGGCTGCTTGCCCTCGTGGGTCACGCCTCCGGCGTGACAACGTCGTCAACCGCGAAGTTCGCTTTTCTGTGGCGACGTCGTCCGGCCAGGAGGCCGGACCTACGAAGAAGCGTGTCACGGGTTCAGGGTTAGCCGCGCCTCGGCGGCGCCGCTGCGCAAGAGCACGATTTGACCGGCGTCGTCCACGAGCGCGACGGCCAGGGTGTACGCGCCAGCAGGCGCGTCCGGCGGCAGGGTCAGGCTGTGCCAGGTGATGAGGCGCTCGCCCGCGGCCCATTCCGCCGGGCGATAGGGGAGCAGGGATTCGACGCCGGCCCAGGGACGGTCGGCGGCCAGCAGCGCCACGCGCACGTTGTAGCTGGAGTCGGCGCGGGCCGGCGGGACGCTTTCAATCTGCCAGGCCAGGGTGATGTCCACGCTGACGCCTGGCCCCGGCCGCGCGCTCAGCGTGTGGCCGGTCAGGGTCAGTCCGTTGCGGAAGGGGATGGCCGCGGCCGGGCCGCCAGCCGTCTCCACGGCCGTAGCTTGCAGCACCGTCGTCGCCGGCTGACCGTCGGGCGCGGCGCGGGCATAGATCACCTGGCGTTGCGGCAGCCAGGCGTCCAGCACGGCTGGCGGCGGCTGCGCCTGGCCGCTGAAGACGTAGGTCGCAGCGGCGCCGGCCGGCGGCAGGACGAACCCCGACCGCGCATCCAACCAATGCAGCCCAGGGTTGCGGTGGCTGAAAAATTCCGTCAGCGGCGTCTGCTCCAGCAGGAACATGATGACCGGGTGGCGGTAGAGATCCGCGCTGAGATAAACGGGCGCCGGCTGCGGATGGCCGGTCAGCCACAGTGCGCTGTCGGTCTCATGCCCGTCGAAGGCTTCGAACGCCGCGGCCGACGGCCCCCAGACGTAGAAATAGTCGCGCACGGCCAGTCCGCCGTGCACGCTCAGCGCCAGCAGCGCGGCCAGGAGGGCCAGAACGCTTCGGGTTTCTTTAAGAAACCCGAAGTCTGCTCTGAGAAACCTGAAGTCTGGCAGAAACCTGGATTCTATGACGGCCTGCAGTCCCAGCGCGGCCCAGATGAAGATGCCGGGCATGACGCCGAGCGCGCGCGGCAGGGTAGGAAAACGATCCACGGCCAGGAAGGTAGGCAGCAGGAGCAGCGGCGGCCACAGGGCCAGGAAAAGGTAGACCGGCTGACGCCAGCGGCGCAGGCAGAGGAGCAGGCCGAGCAGGGCCAGGATCGCGGTCAGCGGGTCGAAGACGGCGCGTCCCGGCAGGTTGTAGAAGGCGGCCGGATCGCCCTGCCCGGGGATGAAAAACTGCGCGACGTTGGCTAGGCCGGCCTGCGCGATGCGCGCCAGGGGGCTGGCGCCGGCCACGTCGGCATTGAATGCGGAGACCGTCGCCGCGCGAGAGGCGAAGCTGCCGGGGTGGGTGAGAAAATAGAGGCCCAACGGCGCGACCACCAGCGCGGCCGTCAGCGCGGCCAGCAGCAGGGGCTTGAAAAACGCGGCCAGCAGCGGCGCTGACTGTACCGTCCGGTCGCGGCTGCGCCAGGCCAGCGCGGCCTGCACGATCAGGAAAATGACGAGCGCAAAGGGCGTGAAACGGCTGGCGGTGTAAAAATAGACGCCCGCGCCCAGGCACAGCCCGCACAGCAGAAACCAGCGCGTGCGGCCCGTGTTGACGCCGCGCCAGAACGCGGCAAAGGCCAGCGCGGTCCACAGCGTGGTGAAGATGCCGCGGATGCCGAAGCGGCTGAAGTGCAGGTGCCAGTAGGATGCGGCGGTGTACGCCGCGACGAGGAGCGGGAGCCAGGCGTCTAGCGGCCGGGCCGAGGCGCCGCGCCCGCGGGCGCTGACGACTTCGTGGCCGAGCCAGGCCGCGGCGGCGACGGCCAAGATGCCGGCCAGGATGGAGGGGAGGCGCACGGCGAACGGGGTGACGCCAAACAGGCGCAGGGAGGCGGCCACCAGCCAGATGTGGCCGCCCTCACGGCCGAAGTTGGCCGGGAAGAAGATGGCGCCGCGGCCGGCCAGCACATCGAGCGCATCCAGCCCGTTGACCGCCTCATCGCCAAAGAGGCCGGGCGGGAACTGACCAATGTGCCAGAAGCGTAAGAACGCCGCCAGCGCCAGGATGAGGAGAAGAAGCCAACCGGCGGCGCGGTTGGCAATCGGATGCTTCATGCCAACGGCGCGAAGACGTCATCCACGGCGACGCGCCAGCCAGGCAGGACGCGCGAGGTAGCCACTTCGCCCTTGCCCCAGGCGCCCAACGCCTGGTACGTGTTGCCTTCCAGGCCGTAGACTTCAATCGTCATCGCCTTGGGGTCCACCAGCCACAGTTCCGACACCCCAGCCTCTTCGTACGCCGCATATTTGATGAACCGGTCATGGCGCGCGGTGCCAGGCGACGAAATCTCGACAACCAGGTCGGGCGCGCCGGTGATCGCTTTGGGTGTGACAATGTCCGCGATGCGCGCCTGGCGGACGAAGAGAAGATCGGGCTGCACCGGCGTGGCGACGCCAGTCATGATCACATCCAGCGGTGCGGCGAGGACGAGCCCCAGCTTGTGCTGTTTGACGAAGGTCATCAAGCTAAACCCTAGTTCGGCCGATACGTGCTGGTGGTCTACGGTGGGCGACGGGGTCATGTACAACACTCCTTTGATCACTTCGTAGCGGTTGCCATCGTCTGGCAGGCGCGCGTAGTCCTCGTACGTCCATTGCCCCGGCTCCGGCCATGTCATTGGCGGCAGCAGCGTCAACGCGGGCGTGGTGCGAACCACGCGCGGCGGTCGTCTGACTTCGATGGTCATGCTGAATCCTCCTTGTTACGGCGCAACCGTCCCCACGACATAGCGATGGTGCGCCCAGATGGCTTTGACCTGCCACGGCAGCGGCGCGTGATCGAGCCAGGCATACTTGATGACCCGATCGTAGAGGTCCGGCTGCTGACCCAGGTAGTAGGCCATCGTGGACCACGTCCAGTGGTCGCCGCTGAATTGGCTCTCCAGTTTGGCCGAGCGGATGCCCAGGCGCTTGAGCACCTCGTTGGCCGGCATGACCGTGTCCGGCCAGGGCGGCACGTCGAGGACGCCTTGCTTGACCACGCGCACGCCCTGGCCGCGCAGGACGCGCTTGACCAGCCCGATGTTCACCCAGCGCTCGTCCACGGTGGGGAAGAAGTCGCGATCAATCAGCAGCTTGCGCATCCAGTAGCCCACCTGCAGGTTGTTGGGCATGGCGACGAAGACGACGCGGCGGCTGACGCGCGCCAGCTCGGCCAGGAGCTGGGAAGCGTCGGGCAAGTACCAGAGCGCGGCCCAGCACCAGGCCAGATCGAAACTGCGGTCGGCAAAGGGCAGCGCGCCCCAAGCCGCGCTGTCCAGGGCCACCGGCGTCATGGGCAGGCCGAGTTCGCCCCAAATGCGCTTCACCCCGGCCAGGCGCTGCGCGTTGTCGTCCACCAACGTGACCTGGCAGCCGGCCTGCGCCAGCCCCACGCTGTTGATGCCGCTGACGCCGGCCATGCCGTAGAGCGGCGCCTCCAGCACCGTCTGGATATTGAAGCGCGCGCGCAGGTCGGCCAGAAAGTCGTTCAATACGAAGCGCTCGTAGACCAGCCCCAGGCCCTCATTGTAATCGGTCAGGTACTTCTGCCACACCGGTGGTTGCACAGCGCTATTTCGCCTTTCCGTTGAACGAAACGACCAGGCGGTCTTCCTCATACTTGGCGCCGCTGACCGCCAGGTTGGCCAGGGCGCGCGGCAGGCTCAAGTTGCGCTTCCAGTTGCCGATGTGCACGATCAGCTCATCGGCCAGGCTGCGTGTTAGCTTGATCTGGTTGCGCTCCACGAACGGCAGCGGCAAGGACAGCTTGTAAACGCCGTTTTCCAGCGTCACTGCCTGCGAGTTGCCGACGTAGAAGATGCGGGTCGGATCCACGTTCTCGCCGAAGACAGAGGCCGCCATCCGCCGCAGCATCTCCAGCCCCACGACTTCCTGGTCGAACAGGGGCACATCGAAGATGGGCAGCGGCTCGAACGATTCTTGCACCAGGTTGTGATAGCGCGCCTGGGCCTCTTTCCAGGCCGTGAAATAGCCATCGGTCACCGCGGTGGGCAGCATCCGGTTGCAGACCACCGCATCGGTGGCATAGCCGTAGAGGTTGAGGTAGGTGTAGGCGCGCTGCGCCTCTTTGACTACCATCTTTTCCGGGTTGAGCACCAGGCGCACCGAGGTCAGCTGCGGGTCGGTGAGCAGTTTGTTGATCTTTTCCAACTGCACGATCAGGTCTTCGGCTGAATCGAAGAACTCCTCGCTGGGCAGCGGCATGTCGGTCATGCGTTTGATGACTGGCGCGGCCGCCTTGATCATGCGCCTTTCCCAGGGAAAAATCTTGTCCAGGTACCAGCGCGCCAGTTCGGGGAAGGCCAGCAGCTGCAGGGTGGCGCCGGTAGGCGCGCAGTCCACGATGATCACATCGTACTGCCCGCTGTCGGCCAGCCAGTTGATCTGCATCAGGCTGGCCAGCTCTTCCATGCCAGGCAGGACCGAGGTCTCCTCAGCCACCAGCTCGTCCATGCCGCGCCAGGCGAAGATGGCGGAGATATACTCCTGCACCTTGCCCCAATGGCGATCCATCTGATGCAGGAGATCAATCTCCTGCCCCCACAGGTTGGGCGCAATCGCGACGGGGTCATTGCCCAACGGCCGGTCGAACGAATCGCCCAGACTGTGGGCCGGATCGGTGCTGAGCACAATCGTACGCAAGCCGCGATCGGCGCAGTGTACGGCCGTGGCCGCGCTGATGCTCGTTTTGCCCACGCCGCCCTTGCCGGTGTACAGAATTATTCGCACATTGCCATCCTTGTGGCCCGCGGCGGAGGGCCGGCATCATGCCGTCTTCCGAGCGCTGGGCGGTCATGTCAGAAATACGTAACGGGATTCTACTCGAAACGCGGGGAATGGTCAAAGCCCTCGGCGCTGTGGGTCAGCCGGCCGCGGCGGCCGAACTTGATTGACTTTCTCACGCGGTAACGCTATACTAACGACGAGGCGGGGATATGGGTAGGAGAGTAGAGAATGATACAGGGTGATCTTGTGTGTCTGCGGCCAGTGAAACAAGCCGACCTGCCTCTTTTGGAAGCCTGGCAGAACGATGTTGAGATTCAAAGTGAGTACAACTCGTTCGGCCTTAAGCGTTTCGACAACCAGGAGCGAGCGTTCGCCGAGCACGGCTTCCTGACCGATCAGCTCAGCACCCTGATGATTGTCACGCAGGCCGGCGAGCCGGTGGGCACCATGAGTTTTCACCAGGTGCACTACGGCCCCAACAGCGGCAGCCTGGCCTACAACATTGGCCTGAACATCCTTCCCGCGCACCGCGGCAGGGGTTACGGCACGGAAGCGCAGCGACTCCTGGCCGAATACCTGTTGCGAACCTACCCCATTGTGCGGGTCGAGGCCTCGACCGATGTCACGAACCTGCCCGAACAACGCTCGCTGGCGAAGGCAGGGTTCACACGCGAGGGTGTGCTGCGCTCGGCGCAGTGGCGCAGCGGCGCCTGGCATGACATGGTGCTCTACAGCAAGGTGCGCGGCGAGTAGACCCACGCAGCCGGTCGGTTCACCGTAACCCGTCATTCATCGTTCCGAAGGAGGTCAGTATGTCACGCGAACTCTCTACTCTGCAGCCAACGGCTCAGTCTGGCTCCAAGCAGTTGAACACTATGATGCGACGCACTCAGCGCAGCCAGGTCGACGCCATGCGGCGTCTGGCCGAACGCTTAGTTGCCAATTTGGAGCAGGATGGACTCAAAAAACTCATTCAGGGTTTTCAGGAGTTTGCCGTTGATTATGCCACCACACTTGACCAAGCAAACGAATCGGGCCAGCTCTCGTTCCTTCTGCGCTCTGGCATCGAACGCCTGCTGCAGGAATGGAATATCTTGAGCCGTGCGTGCGAACAGCGCAATGAGCCCAATGTGGAGGACAGACAGCAGAGCGTGCGCAATTACCTGGAGACGGCGGACAGGCAGCTCAGCGGCGCGTGCGAACAGCGCAATGAGCCCAATGTGGAGGACAGACAGCAGAGCGTGCGCAATTACCTGGAGACGGCGGACAGGCAGCTCAGCGGCTACTGCAGCCGTTGGCACCCGCCTGCGCATTCCTCCTACACCTCACTACGAACGCCCGTTGCCTACTTCGAGAAGCTGTACCGCATCTCGCGCGCCCTCTTCCATCCCGAGATTCCCATGGTGTCAATCCCGCTGTCCGATTATGATGCGCCCAAGCGCTGGCAGGCCCTGGCGCATGAAATGGGGCACCACATCTTCTGGAATGCGGTCACCCTTGATGAGTTTGTTCGCCTCCAAGACGGTATGCGCCAGGCTCTAGCGGAGGCGCTTGGCAAGAAACTTGGCGTGATAGGTCATCGCACAAACGAGGAATCAGTTGTGAAGCGGCTGAATCTGTGGAATCTTTGGCTTGAGGAGGCATTTGCCGACATCTGCGGGGTTCTTTTCGCTGGTCCGCGGTTCGCTCTCTCAGCGCAGGATTTAGCAGCCTCATCTGTTTCCAAGGATCAGGACTTGATTGGTAGGAAGGATGATGTCCATCCGTCCCTGTACCTGCGGCCTTTGATTGCGCTCCAGGTTGTACGCGAAATCGCCGAAAGAAGCCCACGCACTGATTATCGCGACAAGTTGCTGGCATGGGCTGGCAAAGGTCAGGAAGTGACGCGCGGACGCATTCCGAGTTTCGAGGATCAGTTGAGCTCGAAATCAGCACGCCAGACGCAGCGATCCGTCAGCGGCGAGTATGATCTGCCACTAAATTTGCCGTCGTTATCTGATCGCTGGTTGGCGTTTGCACCCGATGCCGGTCAGAAGCCACATCCAGGCGCCCTTGCCACGCTGGATGATTTGGCCAGCGACGTGCCGATTATCGTCCACGCTCTCCTGAATGAGCCGCTGTGGCCCGATGACAAATGCTTATGGGACCTGGTTTGTTGTTATGCCGGGCAGGAGTGTAGGGACGAGGATAGGCATAAGACGATTGATGACGACTTGGCGGATCTTGATCAGATGAACTGGGATGCGTTGCCAGACATCAGATCACCGATAGTTTATCCTAACATTCCACCGACTTCCCCCGACGCTAACTCCGATTTCGGGAGGATATTGTCACATCTCGTGGCTATCGTCCACGCTGCAGAGACCATCAAGCCTGATGCGAAAGCAGAGGTCTTTTGGAAGTTGTTTGCAGCCATGGAAATCGAAACCAACGCCGGGACTTTGCATTCCCACCCGGTGGAGGATATCGTCAGTCACGCGCACAATTTTCCTGACCCTCCTATTTTAGGAAGAGCGAGTATCAGCGTGACTTGGAAACACTATCATGACGCATTTGGCCGTCTAATCTGGGTGTGGTAGCCTAACGCACCACGTCAGCCAAGAACTTACGGTCCTGACTCAAGCAGGCATGGAACTGCATCTGCTCCAAGAAACGCTGGTAGGCGTGTTGATCCTGGTACCAGGCTCCCCGCAGCACCTGCAATCTCGGAGGGTCATCTATCTGCGGTATGCCAAGATACTCGGTCATTTTGGCGCTAATTTGGGTTGCGCTGGTACCGGGTCTGCCTCTAATAGCCATATAATAGTATATCCAGCAGTATCTCGTTAGCACGGATTGACCGTTGAGCGCTTCCGCACGTTGGCAAGCAGTCTTTGCCTTGTCAAAGTTGGAGTTCGTGTGGCGTTGCAGATTGCTGTAGTTCGCACGTGCTGATAACTCGATATCGGTTTCTCCTTGCTCTGCTGCCAGTCTGATTGCACTGTCCAGATAGTCTTGGCCTGACATTGCAAAGATATCTTGTTTTTGTGCCTTGCTGAACAATGCCACACCCAGGTTGTGAAACGCGGCACTCCAATTTGGCTGCTCCGTTGTTAGCGCCGAGAAGAGGACAATTGCATCCTCATGACGCTCATCAAACAGCATCGCGTTCGCTCGCAGCAATTGCAGCTCGCGAGTTTGCACAGACGTCGGTAGCGCCGCAATTTGCTCGCTAGCTTGCGAATAGTCGCCATGTTGAAACGTAACCAGCGCGACTCCCGCGCTGAGCACCTCACTCAGCCCTCCGCTGACCTTGACATTGAGTGGTTGAAACAGGTCCTCTGCATTGCGTATAGCCGACAACTCGAAAGTTGCCGCCAGGTTGGTGATGGCCGAGCTGGTGTCACATGCACCACGCATTATCAGGTCAAAGCCTTCTGGCTGACGCCATGTGCGGAGGATGTTGGCAGACGTTTGTGTGATGACGGCACCTGCAGAAACGAGGGCGGTCTGCACCTGCACAGAAGTTTCGTCCGGACATTCGGCCAACGACTGTAGCGCCACCCGCACGGGTTCACGGGAGGCCTGACAAGTGGCAAACGTGGGTAGGGGCGTCAATGGCGGCCCCAAGCTAAGCCATAAAGCTCGACCGCCCCATCCGACCAAAGCCAGCGCTATCAGCCCGCCCAGGCCAATCAACAGTCGCTGGCGCCCCTTCGGCGCCGCGGCTGGCGGCACGCGCAGGACCTGATCGGCAAAGGCTGTCACCTGGGCAGGATTCAGCTCGCGCACCAGCGCCAGCAGGCGCTCGGTCTCGCCGCGGCGCTCCGCCTGTTCCAGCAGAATCTGTGTCTTTTGCTGGCGCGTCAGACTCGCGGTAAAGTAGTTGTCATAAATCTCACGGAAATGGTCGAACACGAGGGTGTTGAGCTCGTCATCGCTCAGCGCCTGGTTGAGTAGATCACGGATGGCGGCGGTGTTATAGCGCATGGATGAATGATCTCCTACGAGTAGAGCACGCGGCGTTGGCTGGCGCGTGCAGCAGGCGACTTGTTTGCTGGAAAGCCATGTGGGGCGGAGCTTACTGCACCCCAGTATACACCATGCCGCATGACCAGGCAAGATCACTCATTTTCCGTGGCCGCGTTCACGCCTCCACTCTCATGCTCACCCCCGCCGCGATCATCAGCCCTTTTTTCACAACTTGGTAAATGATCCATTTTCGCTTATACTGGAGCATGTTCAACGCTCGCCGCAGTTATCTGGAGGAGACTCATGCTGGTCAAAGAACGAATGACGGCCAATCCGATTACGGCCACGGTCAACACCTCGCACAGTGAAGCGGTGGCGCTGCTGCGCCACCATCGGATTCGGCGCCTACCGGTGCTCGACCTCGAGGGCCGCCTGGTGGGCATTGTCGTGGAGAAGGACATTCTCTCGACCGCGCCTTCGCCAGCTGCCAGCCTGAGCATTTACGAAGTCCACGCGCTGCTGAGCAAGCTGCGCCTGGCCGACATCATGACGACGCCCGTGCTGACGGTGACAGAAGATTGCCCAGTCGAAGAGGCCGCCCGTATCATGATCGCGCACAAAATTGGCTGCTTGCCGGTGATGCGCGGCCGCGACCTGGTCGGCGTCATCACCGAGACCGACATCTTCGAGACGCTGGCCGAGGCCCTGGGCGCCGGGGCCGCGGGCTTGCGCATCGCGGTGCGCCTCCAGCGCCATCGCGGGATGCTGCATCGCCTGACCGGGTACGTGGCTGACGCCGGCGGCTCCATCGTCACCATTCTCACCATCAACGAAGCGGATGGAGAGCATAAACGGGTGACGCTCAAGATCGTAGGCGCGCAGCCGGATCAACTGCAAGCCGCCCTGGCCGGCGACGCCGACGTGAATGTGACCGACCTGCGCGTGGTGGACAAGCCGTTCGAGCCGCTGCTCCTGGGGGTATGACCAGGCGCCAGGACAGTACCTTGCCCTCATGCGATTGTTCGCAACCAGCATTTGAGAGTTGAACCATGCTAACGCAAATCCAAATTCGTAACTTTAAGAAGCTGGACGATGTGAGTTTCGATCTCGGCAAGTCCGTAGTCTTAATCGGACCAAACAACTCCGGTAAGACAACCGCTTTGCAGGCGCTGGCGCTGTGGGACATCGGGTTGCGGCGCTGGAACGAGAAGCGCGGCGCCAAGGTCTCACCCGAAGAGCGCCCGGGAGTTACGATCAATCGCCGAGACTTGATTGCCATTCCGATCCCAGATGCGAATCTCCTATGGCGCGATCTGCACGTGCGCAGCATCGCCGGACGGGGAACCGGCCAGCAGAAAACCCAAAACATTCGCATCGAGATAGTGGTGGATGGCGTGACCGACGGCCGGTCCTGGTCATGCGGGCTGGAGTTCGACTACGCGAACGACGAATCTTTCTACTGCCGTCCGTTGCGCGTCAACCATGACGACCCGCCTAGACGCATGCCGGTTCCTCCGGAAGCCGCGACTACAAGGGTCGCTTTTCTGCCTCCCATGTCTGGGTTGGCCGACCGGGAATTCATCAAGCAGACCGGGGAGATTGGTGTGCTGGTTGGGCAAGGCCAGACTGCGCAGGTCTTGCGTAATCTATGTTACCTGGTCTACGGGGAGTTGGCTGCGGTCGCGCAGGAGATCCCGCAACTAAAGGAGGCGCGCCCTTCGTATGGGGAGCGACAGCCAGAGTTCGCCGGGTCTCCGGAATGGAAAGAACTAACTCAACATATTAAGCGCCTGTTCGGAGTGACGCTGCTGCCACCTACCTTCATCAAGGAGCGGAGCGAGCTGACCATGGCCTATCTGGAGACCGGCGGCGCCAGGCTAGACCTGTCCTCAGCAGGGCGGGGCCTGCACCAAACGCTCTTGCTGCTGGCCTATCTCTACGCGAATCCCCAGACAGTGCTGCTCTTGGACGAACCTGCTGCGCATCTCGAAGTTCTGCGTCAACGCCAAACCTACCAGCTGATTGCCGAGGTGGCGCAGAGACAGGGATCGCAAATTGTTGCGGCCAGCCATTCTGAGATTGTCCTGAACGAAGCGGCCGGCCGTGACACGGTCATCGCTTTCGTGGGTAAGCCGCATCGCATTGACGGCCGGGGCAGTCACGTGCTCAAGGCGCTGACCGATATCGGCTTCGACCAGTATTATCAGGCCGAGCAAACTGGCTGGGTCTTGTATGTCGAAGGGAGCAGCGATCTTGCCATTCTCCAGGCCTTTGCCGCCACCCTCGATCATCCCGCCGCCAACGTGCTGGAGCGCCCTTTCGTGACCTACGTTGGCTCGAATGTCCCACAAAAAGCTCGCGAGCACTTCTATGGGTTACGAGAGGCCAAGTCAGACTTCGTCGGCATTGCGATCTTCGATCGCCTGGACAGGAAGCTGCAGGAAGGCCAACCTTTGCTGGAACTTATGTGGCAGCGTCGCGAGATCGAAAACTACCTCTGCCTGCCCGACGTGCTGACGGCCTATGCGCGCCATGACCTGCCTGATGACCTTTTTGGCCTTGCGGAGCAGGAGCGGCGCGAGCTTGCCATGCATGCAGCCATCACCGAAGTTGCGCAGGCGCTTGAGACATTGGGGAGGCCTGGCCCCTGGTCCTCTGATATCAAGGCCAGCGATGACTTCCTGGATCCTGTTTTCGATCGCTATTTTCGCAAGCTTGGCTTGCCCAATCTGATGCGCAAGTCCGACTACTACGTTCTGGCTCGCCTGGTGACCCGCGACCAGCTTGCACCCGAAATTGCCGAGAAGCTGAATGCCGTCGTGCAGATCGCGGACAGCGCCCAATCGAGGAGAGATTGACGGGAAATTTGTCCTTTGTTCATCCTATGCTACAATGCCGAAGAGCCGCAAGAACGGCTGCAGACGGCAAGGCGATGGCGCATTGACAGCGTCTCTGCCATCTTCGCGATCTTGGCGTCTTGGCGGTTCTATAAATCGTTGTACCATACCGGCTGACCAACCCTGGCCGGCATCAAAGGAGCGACATCGTCGCGTGCTGAAGACATTCTGGGAAAACTTCAAGGCCGTGATGCGCGCGATTGGCAATTTCCAGGCGCGCGTTATTTTGAGCCTCCTGTATCTTGTGCTTGTGCTGCCAACTGGCGCGCTGCTGCGCCTGTTCTCAGACCCGCTCCAACTGCAAGACCCTGCGGACGCCGCCACGTTCTGGACGGCACGTGAGCCGTTGAACGAAACCCTCGACGGCGCCCGTATGCAGTCGTGATGGCGCCCGGCCCTGTTGGCGGCCGCGCGGCTGTTCGAGTGATCTCCCGCACTCCATCCTAACCAGGCAGACCAAACCACACATGTACATTCTAGGTGTTTCTTGTTTCTATCATGACGCCGCGGCAGCCTTGCTGCACGACGGTCATCTGCTGGCTGCAGCCGAGGAAGAGCGTTTCTCCCGCGTCAAGCACGATTACGGCTTTCCCATGCACGCCATTGAGTTTTGCCTGCAGAAGGCCGGCATTACGGCGGATGACCTCGATTACGTGGTTTTCTACGAAAAGCCGCTGCCAAAACTGGAACGTATCCTGCTGAGCATTTTGCAGACCGTGCCTCGCTCCTACGTGGTCTTTCGCGAGGCCATGATTGCCTGGTTCAATGAGAAACTGTGGGTCAAGGGCCTCCTGGTCAGCAAGCTCAACTTGCCGACAGACAAGATTCTCTTTGTAGATCATCATCTTTCGCACGCAGCCAGCGCTTTCTTCTGCTCGCCGTACAAAGAGGCCGCCATCCTGACGGTTGACGGCGTCGGCGAATGGACCACGGCCGCATTTGGCCGCGCCACGGCCCAGTGGGACGGCGTCGGTGAAAACCACATCTGGCTTGACCAGGAGATTCGCTTCCCACATTCCCTGGGTCTGCTCTATTCTGCCTTCACCGCCTGGCTTGGTTTTCAAGTCAACGAAGGCGAATACAAAGTAATGGGCATGGCGCCCTACGGTCAACCCAAATACACCGATCGGGTCGAAAAGCTCATCCAAGTGGCGCCTGACGGCTCCTTCCGCCTGAACATGGGTTATTTCACGTTCCATCATTCGACCGTCAGCACGTTCGGGGCGCGCTTCGTGGACTTGTTCGGAGCGCCGCGCGACCCGAATGCCCTGTTTGTCACCGACCTGACGCATCCCGGCGGCGACCACAGCCGGGAGTTGAAAGCCCAAAACCAGTATTACGCGGACGTCGCGGCCAGCATCCAGCACGTGACGGAAGAGACGCTGCTCAAAATGGCGCACAACCTGCACCGCACCACCGGCATGAAGCACCTGTGCCTGGCCGGCGGCGTCGCGCTCAACAGCGTCGCCAATGGTCGCATCTTGCGCGAGACGCCGTTCGAGTCCATTTACGTGCAGCCGGCCGCGGGTGATTCCGGCGGCGCGCTCGGCGCGGCGCTCTACACCTGGCATGTCCTGCTCAAGAAGCCGCGTGAATTCACCCTGGAACACTGCTATTGGGGCGCGGAGTACGGCCAAGCCGAGATCGAAACCTTCCTACGCAGCCAGTCCATTCCTTACCAGGTGCTGCCGGACGATCGGCTGCAGGCTGCGGTGGTGGATGATTTGTTGGCTGGCCGCGTCGTCGGCTGGTTCCAGGGGCGCTTCGAATGGGGCCCGCGCGCCCTGGGCAATCGCAGCATCCTGGCCGATCCGCGCCGTGCGGAGATGAAGGAAATCGTCAACGAGAAGATCAAGTTCCGCGAGCCGTTTCGCCCCTTCGCGCCGGTCGTAACCGAAGAAGCCGCGGGCCGCTACTTTGACCTGGACGCACCGGATACGCATTACCCGGCGCGCTTCATGCTCCTCGTTGAACCGATCTTCGAGAACCGCCAGCATGAAATCCCAGCCGTGACCCACATCGGAGGCAGCGGCCGCCTGCAGACTGTGCGCCGTGACTGGAATCCCCGCTACTATGGCCTGGTGGAGGCTTTTGGCGAGGCTACCGGCACGCCGGTTTTGCTCAACACCTCCTTCAACTTGCGCGGCGAGCCGATTGTCACCACGCCCGCCAATGCCTTCAACACCTTTAGCAAGAGCGAAATTGATACATTGGTCTTGGGCAATGCCCTCGTGCGCAAGGATCAGTTGGGGAAGCGTTCAACGTGATGCGATCGCTGCGAGGATTTCTGCGCGCGGCCGGACTGGCGCTGATGGGCATTTTGATTGCCGTCTTGCTGCTCGAGCTCACCGTGCGCATCCTGAATCTGGCCCCGCCTGCCTCCAGCCCAGGCTGGTTCTGGAAGTCGCCCGACCCGCAGTACGGTTGGCAACACCAAGCCGGCGCGACCGGGCGCTGGTTCAATCCATACAATGAATACAACGTCGAGGTCACGATCAACAGCAAGGGCCTGCGCGATGTGGAATTGGACTACTCCAAGGCCGCGGACGAATTCCGCATTTTGGTGTTGGGCGATTCGTACGTCGAAGGGCTGCGCGTGCCGCTGGAGCAGACCTTCAGCAAAGTGCTTGAGCAGCGCCTCAATGCCGGCAACTCGCCCATCAAATTCCAGGTCATCAATGCGGGCGTCAGCGCGTGGGGTAGCGATCAAGCGCTGCTCTGGTTTCGCAATGAGGGCATCAAGTATGAGCCTGACCTGGTCGTTTTGGGATTCTTTCCAGGCAACGATTTTCTGAACAATTCCGAAGCCCTGGAGGTCGAGAACTTCGGCAGCGTACGCAAGCCTTTCTTTGCCCTGGAAAATGGACAGCTCACGCTGCACTACTATCCGTTTGATCCCCAACAGGCGCCTAAGCCCACCGTCACGACCCCCATCAAGCCCACGGTGGGCGTCGCCGATGAGTCGCCGAGCGCGGCGCCTTTACAAAGTTGGCGCCCCTGGCTGCATCGCAACTCTGCACTCTATCGCTTTGTGACGCCGATGCTGCGCGAGTCTGTTCCGCCCCTGGCGCGCCTCTTGGTGCGCTGGGGATTGATCGAACCGGGGCAGGAGGAAATTGACGCCGCCCTGCCGGCCGATTATATTCCGGTGACCTACGGCGTTTATCGGCGTCCGCCCACGGAGCAGTGGCAGGACGCGTTCACCCTGACCAATGCGCTGCTGCGCACGTTGGACAGGGAAGTCACCGCGGCGGGCGCACGCCTGGCCGTTGTCATTCTCACAGCCCAGGAGCAGGTTTACCCTGCCTTGTGGGATGGCCTGCTGCAGCGTTATCCTGCCATGCAGGACAAGGAGTGGGATCTCGAGCAGCCAAATCGAGTCGTGTACAGCATTCTGGATGGGGGTAATATCCCGTACTTGGATCTGCTGCCGATCTTTCGCCGCCGCGCGGCGACCTCACGCGATCTGCTCCACCTGCGCCACGATGGGCACTGGACGCCCGCTGCGGAGCGCCTGGCGGGTGAGTCGCTGTATGAGTTCTTAGTTCAAAACAGGTTGGTGCCCGTGGCTGGTTCAGCTGAGCCGAGCGCCGCCCCAACGCCCTGAGAAGGCAGATTGTCGCCGGTCGAGCCGCCCCTTAGCGATCATCGCATGGGTGACTTTTCGACCGCAGGCGCCGTGAAATAGGAGGTGTTCGATGGATATCAAGCGCACGACACGTGATGCGGGCGCGCGAGTGGGCCTGGTGGGTGAGATGCTCGGATACCTGGCCAAGCGCCGGCTCTGGTTTATCATCCCGATGGTGGCTGTTTTGTTGTTGTTCGGTTTGCTGATTGTGCTCGCCCAGGCGACCGCGATCGGTCCGCTGATCTACACGCTGTTTTGATCGGGCGCGGCCGCCTCTGGGTCGGCGGCTGACTGCGCCCGCATGGAAAGGTTCCTGTGGAAGAACAACCGATCACGATTGTGATTGCCGAGCCATTTTCGGCGCTGGTTGATGAAGAGGCTTTGCGCGCCATCGTGCAGCGCACCCTACGTCTCGAAGGTTGGCCCGCCGCGGAGCTGACCGTGGTCGTGACGGACGACGCCCAGGTGCAGCAGTTGAACCGCGAGTACCGCGGCCTGGACGAGCCAACGGACGTGCTGTCGTTTTCCGCGCAAGAAACGCTGCCCGACGCAGCCGCCTTTGTCAGCGCGCCTGAACTGGCGCATTACCTGGGGGATGTCGTCATCGCCTATCCGTACGCGGCTGCCCAGGCGCCCACTTTCGGGCGGTTCGTGGCTGACGAATTGGCGCTGCTGGCCGTGCACGGCACCCTGCACCTGCTTGGCTATGATCACGCGACCCCCGTCGAAGAGGAAGCGATGTGGGCCAGGCAGGCCGCCATTCTCAACCCAGCATGAAGGCCAGGCACAGCTTTTGGGATGGGTTCCGCGTGGCCTTGATTGGCATGGGCTACCTCTTCCGTACGCAGCATCATGCCCGCATCCACCTCGCCATCATCCTGGCGGTGGTGGCTCTGGGCCTGTGGCTGACTTTACCGGCCGCGCATTGGGCTTTGCTCGTGCTGACCTTCTGCCTGGTGCTGGGACTTGAAGCCTGCAACAGCGCGATCGAAGCCCTGGGCGATGCCGTCACCCTGGACCAGCACCCCTTGATTGGCGCGGCCAAGGATGTCGCCGCGTCCGCGGTGCTCATGGCGGCCATGGGCTCTGTCATCATCGGCCTGCTCATCCTCGGGCCGCCGTTGTGGCAGAGGCTGATTGAATGAGGAATTCTGAATGAGGAACGCTGAATGAGGAACACTCAGCATTCAGAATTCATCATTCAGCATTCCCTCTCAGCGTAGGTAACGTTGAGAAACCGCGCTTGGCCTGTCGTTTACGACGCCATCGTGCAGCGAGCGCCACAACACCAGGTATTCGGCGTGCGCCCACACCAGCGGCGTCGCAGAGCCCGTGCCCTGGCCCGTATCTTCCCACACTTGTTCGCTCAACAGCCCGCCCACGTTGGCAAAGGCCTCCAGGGTGCGCAGCAGACTGGCGGCGGTTGCGTGATCGCCCGCCGCCACGGCGTAGACGCCGCGTTCGCCGGTGAGCAAGGGCCACGGTCGCCCTTTTTTCAAAACAGCGCTGGAAGGACTCTCTTCGCCGTACACATCACCGGGATAGCGATACCAGCTGAAGCCTTGCGGCGTTTGCGCCCGAATCGCGGCGTCAATTTCGGGCAAGGTGCCTGTCACCTCCGCATCGAGCGCGGGCAGCACGCCCAGCCGCACCAACTCCAGGAAACTGGCATCCACGACGTGGCGTTGATCCACGTTTTGTCCGCCAATGCGCAGAATGGCGCCCTCATTCGGATTGCCTTTTCCGGTCAGGCGCAAGAAATAGCGGCCATCACCCAACGGCCCTGTGGTTGTGAAGGTCCATGGCTTGACCTGCCGCTGCCACGCATCGGCCGTGGTCAACCAGGCCGTGGCCGAGGCCTCGTCTCCGCTCTGGCGCGCCAAGTCAGCCGCGGCGACCAGCCCCGCAATTTCCGCGGCCAACGTGGCCGGCGAGTAACCACCCATCTCCTCCCAACGCTCCTGGGGCGTGGCCGGGCCACGCGCGGCAATGAAAGCCGCCGCCGGTTTGACCAAACTGGCGTAGCGATCCACGGCGCCCAGCCGCGCAGCCAAGAGGATAGGAGCGGCCGCTTCGTCGAGCTGGGTGGAAATCCAGTGCGGCCGGCCGTCTACGTAACTGTTCTGCGGGAAGCCCCCAGTGGGCAGCTGCTGCACGTCATCCAGATACGCCAAGACCGCACGCGCCGTCGCCTCATCGCCTGCAGCCAGCAGCCCGGACGCCGAGTGGTACAGATCGCGCGCCCACACGCGCCGGTAGCCGCCCTTGTCCGTTGCGTCGGGTGAATGATCGCCCCAGGGCACGGCGCTCGACGCAATGATCGCGCCGCGGTAGGTCTTGTCCTCGTGCGCCTTGATGAGGGCCGCGCTCAAGTAAAACAGATCGGGCGCCTGGTCGTCCAGCTTCACCAGGCGCTGTTCATAACGCTGCCAGCCATCGAGATACGCCTGAGCGGTGGCGTCCCAACCTTGAGCAACGGCCCGCGCGGCCTGGTCACGCGCCACAGACTCACCGTCGCCAAAACCGAGCGCCAACACCCAGCCCGGCGCGGGCGGCAGCCAGACAGTCAAGGCCGGCCGGCCCGCGTCACCGGCCTGGTCAAAAGCCTGGTCAAGACGAAAATCGGCCAGGTCGGTCAAGCCGTCGCTGTTGCGCACGTAGCCTGCGGATGCAGTGACCCATGGGCTATCACTGGTGAGCGCAGCGAAAGTCGAGCTTTGCATGAGCGCGTTGGCGCTCGTATCGCTGAAGATGGCTACGCCCTCCGACCGGTTGACTTTGATGTGGTCGTCTTGGCCGGAGTTGGCCAGATGCGGCAGGGCATACAGGTAGACTTGATAGTCGCCTGGATCGCCTTGCAGGGCCTCGAAGGTTGCCTTGATGATAATGGCGTCCGCGGTCGGCGCGGCCGCAACCTCTTCCACGAGCCGATAGCGCTGCGCCTTGTCGGTCAAGGTGATGCGCCAGAACGGCAGGCGCGGCGATGGTCGTTCGGTCTTGATGTCGGCCTCGCGCCAGAGGTCATGCAGAAACGTTTTGCCATCGCTGACGAGAAAACGCAGCGAATGAAAATTGGCCTGGTCCAGGCGGGGCCAGAAGAGATCGGTCACTGCGCCGTCATCCAGGGTGAACCAGACGCGCGAGGGGTTGGTCTGGCTGATCGGGGCATCGTACGTAAAAGCAGTGCCTACGCCCTGGCGTGAGCCGCTGCTCCAGGCGCCCGGCGCGCGGGCGATCGCTTTTGGTTCGGGCGCGGGGCCGGTCGGTTGCGGCACAACCGAGGTGGGCAGAGCCGGCGTGTTCTGCGGGGGAATGATTTGTACGCCCGCGGCCACGGTCGGCGTGGCGCTGGCAACTGGCGTCAAAGATGGCATCGGCGTCGCGCCAGGGGCAGAGGTGGGCGTCGGCCCCTGGCAGGCTGCCAGGCCGATCAACAAGAGGAAGGCCGGGAATAGCTTGAGACTCCTGAAGTCTGGGAGACTTCGGAAATCTGGGTACTGCTTGGTTTTCATGCACATTGTAACACCGCCGCGCCGGTAATTTGGCTGCGCTTGAGGCGGCGCAGCACCTGGTTGGCTTCAAGGAGGGTAAACACTTCGACATCGGTCTGCAACGGAATCTTGGCGGCTAACGCCAACAGTTCCTCCGCATCTTGCCGCGTCGCGTTGGTCACGCTGCGCAGTTGGCGTTCCCCGTAGAGCAGACGGTAGTCGAATTCAGGAATCGGGCTGCTGTGAATGCCGGCCAGGGCTACCGCGCCGCCGCGTTCCAGCACACGTAAGGCGTCGAGCGTAACCCCGCCGGAGGGGGTAAAGTTGATCGCAGCGTCCAGCTTGAACGGCGGCGTTTCCTGCGGTGAGCCGGTCCACACCGCGCCGAGCGCAGCCGCGTGTTCCTGGTGCGCATCGCTGCGCGTGAAGACAAAGACCTCACAGCCCCAATGGCGTGCGACCTGGATCGTCAGATGCGCGCTGGCGCCGAAACCGAATAGCCCCAGGCGCTGCCCTGGCTGCACCTGGCTCAGGCGCAGGGCGCGATAGCCGATGACGCCTGCGCACAGCAGCGGCGCGGCCTGCTCATCCGCAAAGCCGGCCGGCAGGGCGAACGCGAAATCCGCCACGGCCAGCATGGCCCCCGCGTAACCGCCTGGCGTGTGCAGGCCCGTGAAGCGCGCCTGTTCGCACAGGTTCTCTTGGCCGCCGCGGCAAAAACGACACGCGCCGCACGTGGCATGAACCCACGCCACCCCGACGCGGTGGCCAACCTGGAAACGTGTCACGCCCGCGCCCAGGGCTTTCACCACTCCCACCACCTGGTGGCCGGGCGTCAGCGGCAGGTGCGGCAGGGCCAGCTCGCCTTCGACCGTGTGCAAGTCGGTATGACAAACACCGCACGCCCGCACCGTCAGCAGAATCTCGCCCGGGCCTGGCTCTGGCTCCGGCAGTTCGGACACCACGAGCGGGTCATTCTCATCCACAGACCAGGGCGCCAACAGTTGCATGGCTAACATGATAGGCTCGATTTCTCCGTTAGAGTGGGGAGCAGGTCAAGATGCCTGGCCGGGTGGCACTATACCATAGCCCGAACGCATGGTCAACTCGATCTTCACCAGTTCGACGTGAGCGGCTCGACCGAGACTTCGGCGAGGCTTCGATGAGCTCAGCCGAATCGCTCAGTCGAGCCGCTCGCCGAGGTCTCAGCCGAACGGCCCCCAGTTTGAACCGCACCCCAGCAGATTGGGTGCATTTCAATTTCGGGGCGTAGCCCCAGAGGGGCTTGCACCTCGTAGCCGGATGGCCTTTGGCCTCCGGCGGGGTTGGAGGCCACATAGCGTGCGCGCAACCAACGCCGCCCGACCGTGAACGGATCGGGCTACAAGGTGG